>JABJJH010000272.1 GCA_018660965.1 Rhodospirillaceae bacterium
ATGGCGAATACGTTCTCGACCTCGCCGCTTTCGCGCAATGGCTCCAGCAGCCGTTCCGCCTGAACCGATTGCCTGTCCATGTAATCCAGGCCGACGCCATCCGGTCCCTGCATCATGATGATGATGGCGCCCCTGTCCTCCTTGGGCAGCAATTCTTCATCCAGCGTGTCGTAAACGCCAACCGCCGTCAGCGCGATCAAGCCCATGCCGCCGAGAACAAGAAGCCGCGCCGACAATGTAAATTCCAGAACGCGACGATAAACCAGGTTCAGGCCAGCGCCGATACGATCCAGAAATCCGGGCGCGCGATCCGCCGGTTCTTCTGGCAACCGGGCAGCGAGCATCGGGCAAAGCGTCAGCGCCACGAAAGACGATATGGCGACGGCGATGGCCAGCACGAAACCGAATTCCGAAAACAGCCGCCCCGCCAGGCTTGGCAGAAATGCAATCGGCAGGAACACCGAAACCAGCGTCGCGGTCGTCGCCAGCACCGCGAAAAACACCTGACGCGCGCCAATCACCGACGCCGCCATCGGCTTCAGCCCAAGTTTCCTTTGGCGCTGAATATTTTCCACGACAACAATCGCGTCATCGACGATCATGCCGGTCGCCAGCACCAGCGCCAGCAAGGTCAAAATATTGATCGAAAATCCAAGTAGGTAAATTGCGGCGACCGTGCCAATCAACGCCACCGGAATGGCGACCGCAGGCAGCAACGTCGCGCGCAAAGACCCCATGAACACGAAAATCACCAGAACGACGACCCCGACGGTAATCGACAGGCTGGTCACGACTTCGCGCACGGAACTTCGGATAAACCGGGCGTCGTCGGAAATTTTGACGATCTCGACGTTATCCAGCCGCCGTTGAATATGGGTGATGGCCTTGTCCACCGCATTCGAAATTTCAATGGTGTTCGATTGCGCCTTGCGCACGATGCCGATGCCAATCACGCGGCGCCCATTCAATAAACTATGGCTGAGCGCATCCGCCGGACCGTAAAACGCCTGCGCAACATCGCGCAAGCGCGTGTCGCCCCGGATCGCCAGGGATTCGATTTCCTCGGGGCGCCACACGGACGCATCCGCGCGCACCAACAACATATGATCGTCCGATTTGAAGCTGCCCGCCGGTATGTCCAAACTGACGCCGCGTATCACCGTAGCCACATCGTCGATGGTTAATCCGTAACGCGCGAGGCGCATGGGATCGATGACAATGCGCAACACCTGTTCCTGATCCCCGAACAGATCGACGGACGCAACGCCGGGGATCGCTGAAAGCTCCGTCACCACTTCGTTTTCAGCCAGACGCGTGATCGCGTCCTGTGACAGCGCCTCGCTAACCAGCGCCAATCGAATAATCGGATAGGCGTCATGATCGGACTTTACGACCGTGACCGCGTCCACCCCTTCGGGCAACGTGCGTTCGATCCGGGCGACGGCTTCGCGAACATCGTTGGCGGCCAGATCCAGATTCACGTCCGGCCCGAATTCCGCGCGAACGCGCATGTTGTTTTCTTCGCTGGCGGACTTGATCGATTTCACACCCGACACGCGGGCCACAGCGCTTTCCACGACGCTGGTGACTTCCGCGTCCATGGTTTCCGGCGAGGCGCCGTCGAAGAACGCGCGCACCACCACTACCGGGCGGTCAACATCGGGAAGTTCCCGAACCTCCACGCCAAGAAGGGCGGCGAGCCCGGCGATGACGATCAGAAGGTTCAACACCACGATCAAGGTGGGTCGGCGAACCGCCAGGGATGGTAAATCGCTCAGATGCGGGGTCATGACTCGCCGCGCTTCTTTTTGCCGCCATTCCCGCCATCACCCGATTTAACCTTTTGACCGGGCCGCAATCCTTGTACGCCTTCGATGACAATGCCGTCGCCTTCGCGCAGCGGTCCATTGACCAGAACGCGCCCCTTGTCACGGCGCACGACTTTGACGGAAACCTTTTCCGCCTTCCCTTTCGTTACGCGCCAGACATAGGCGCCGTCCCGGCTCCACAGCACGGCGACTTCCGGCACGCTCGGATAGGCCCGGCCGGTGAATGCGATCTCGACCGCGAAGGAGGTTCCGGGACGCAGGCTGTCATCGGCGTTGGGAATTCCAGCCCGGATGCGCAAGGTGCGCGACGCTTTGTCGATACGGCTGCCCATCGCCTTTACATTGCCCGTAATACGGCGTTCGGGTTGGGTC
>JABJJH010000611.1 GCA_018660965.1 Rhodospirillaceae bacterium
AATGTTGGCGCCAAACCGGTCCGACAGGGCGCCGGCGCGGACCATCGGCGTGCGCACAACCGCGCCCTCGATAATCCCGGCGGCGGCGTTGATGTCTTCCAGCGACACGGTCATGACGTGAACAATTCCTTTTGAAGGTCTTCAATGTCGCAACACAACTTCCGCCCGGCGCAAAAAATTAACGAACTCTATGCGCCGGGAACAGTAGGCGCGCGACGGTCCCGACTCCGAGGTCGCTCTCGATTTCAAGGGCGCCATGATGCAGCGCCATGAACGCTTTGACGAGCGGCAAGCCCAATCCCGTCCCGTCGCGTCGTCGTGAAAATGAGGCCTCAACCTGACCGAACGACGCCAACGCCTTTGGAATGTCACCCTCGTTCATGCCAATGCCGGTGTCCCGAATGTCGATCCGCATGCCGCCTTCATTGGGACGGGACACCGAAACAACCACGGTTCCGCCAGACGGCGTGAATTTGACGGCGTTGGAAAGGAGGTTGATCATCATTTGTTTCAGTATTCGTTGATCCGCATGCAATTTCGGCATGTCTGTTGGCGTTTCCGTGGAAATCCGAACCTTTGCGTCCTTGGCCCGACCGGCGATGAGAAGAAGCGAACTCTCGATAACGGCCTCGATCTCAACGTCTTCAAAGTCAGGTTCATATTCTCCAGCCTCGATTTTCGACAGGTCGAGAATGTCATTGATCAGGTCGAGCAGGTGGTCGCCCGCATGGCCGATGTCGCCAATACGCTCCATCTGTTGCGGCGTAACCGCACCGTATATGCCTGTCTGAAGGGCGTCGGAGAATCCGATGACCGCATTGAGGGGGGTGCGCAATTCGTGGCTCATATTCGCCAGGAACTCGGATTTCGCTCGATTGGCGATCTCGGCTTGCTCCTGCGCCAACACTAATTGCCTCTCCGTTTCTTTTTGCTTGGTGATATCGATGCCAATCGAGCCAACCCCGGTCAGGACGCCATTGCTGTCAAAGACCGGAAATTTTGTAACCAGCGCCCGGTATGGCTCCCCGTCCGGCAGTAGGGTGTCGCGTTCGACGGCGATGGTTTCACGGGTTTCAACAACCCTTTGGCGGTGTTCCGACGCTGAATTCGCATGGTGTTTGGTGGAGCGGTCATGGACGGTTGTACCGATAATCTCTTCCGGAGTAAGCCCCCGCGCACGCGCGAACGCTTCATTAACCATAAGATATTGGCCGTCCATATTCTGTAGATTTATCAAGGCGGGCGCGTTGTCGATTATCAGGCGCAGCAGCGCTTCGCTTTCGCGCAATGCTCTTTCCATTTCCCTGGATTCGGAAATGTCGATGCCGAAGGACCCGACGCTTGTAAGGCGCCCGTCTTTATTAAAAACCGGGAATTTCGTGATGAGCGTCCGATACGGGGCGCCATCAGGCAGGTATGTATCGCGCTCTTCGGTGATTGTTTCACCGCTTTCTATAACCTTCCGGATCTGCGCCGCCCCGGCTATGGCGTGTTCTTTGATAACGTGGTCATGGACGCTGGTTCCGATTAACGCTTCCGGTGAAAGCCCGCGCAGATGTGCGAACGATTTGTTGGCCAGCAGGTAGCGGCCTTCCAGGTCCGTTAGGCTGATCAGGGCGTGGGCGTTGTCGATGATCGAACGAAACAGCGCATCGCTGTCCTGTAAGGCGATTTCAGCCAGTTTGCGATCAGTGATATCGATGTGCCAGACAATTCCCGCTTCCCGACCCCCAAACGTCACCGGTTGGGAATTCATGAGAACCCACCAGGGGGCGCCGTCAAGGCGTTTGCGCTCGGCTTCGAAATTGACCAGAGGCTGACCGGTCTTGAAAACCGACATCGCCTGTTTGAGATCTTCCGGGTTTACCCAGGTTTCCCCAATGTCGCGATGGAGCAATTCTTCATGGTTCGCCGCGCCGAGAACCGTCGCCAGCGCCGTGTTCGCGAACAGTCGTTTTCCCGTCACTCGTTCCAGAATGGCGATACCGATAGGGCTCGCTTCCAAGACGTCGGCAAGTGTGTCGTCGGCGTTCTGTTTCAATGTGTACCCGGAAAAATTGGTCCCACCATTCGGTAATATCATACCATATCGAGCGAGTAGTTTAAATGAATACTTCAGTTTATTACACGATTACTTCAAGTGACAAACCGCCGGAAAGGCGAACGGCAGTCCCGCGCCAAAGGGTTGGCGGCGGCGCGGCGCCTTGGTAGGTTGCGCGCAGGTTCTCAACCCGCCTCAACCCGCCTCAACCCGCCCCAACCCACCAGTGAAAGAGATGCGAAATGTCCAAGCTTGAGATCGTACAGATACCGACGCGTTCCGATAATTACGTCTATATTTTTCGCGAACCCGATCAGGGTCAGGTGGGAGTCGTGGACCCGTCCGACGCGGCGCCGGTCATCGAAGCGTTGGAAAAACAGGGCTGGGCCCTGACGCATATCTTCAACACCCATCATCACGGCGACCACACTGGCGGTAATCTGGAACTACAGGAAAAATACGGCTGCACGATTGTCGGCCCTGGGCCCGATCATGACCGGATTCCCGGCATCGGCGTCGATGTCGCGGATGGGGACACCTATAATTTCGGCGGCGCCGTCGCCACGGTGTTCGACACGCCGGGGCACACCCACGGGCACAACGCTTACTGGTTCGAGGAAAGCGACGCGCTGTTTTGCGGCGACACGCTGTTCGCGCTCGGTTGCGGTCGGGTGTTCGAGGGCACGGCGGAACAGATGTGGGGGTCGCTGGACAAACTGCGCGCCTTGCCGGATTCAACGCTCGTGTATTGCGCGCATGAATATACCCAGTCCAATGCGAAGTTCGCGGTGACGATTGAAACCGGCAATCAAGCGTTGATCGATCGCGCAGCGGAAATCGATGCGCTGCGGGCGGAGAACAAGCGCACGGTGCCGTCGCGACTGGGCGTGGAAAAAGCGACCAACCCGTTCCTGCGCGCGGATCTGGCGTCGGTGGCGGCGGCGGTGGGAATGTCGGGTTCCGGCCCCGTGGACGTCTTCGCCGAAGTGCGCGCTCGAAAAGACAACTTCTGAATATTACGCTCTGGGTGTCCCGGGGCGTTTGAAGGTCGTCGCCAGCCGCGCGCCGGTTCGCAGATTAACCGACAGCTCAGCCCGGCCTGCTGCTCCCCCTCGGCGATGGCGAGTATCGCCAGTGATTGTGCCGGGCTCAAACGCATGTGAAGACAATTGTTCCGTGGGGTGTATCAGTGGGCGCCAATTAGACCAGCATCATAAACTTGCGTGCAAGGTATTACGGCCGGTATTGGACCTGCAAACAGTGTCGGCGTACCATGCCGCAATCGCCGTGGATTTATTACGGGTCCGGGCGGCGATTGCATTCTTGGCCAGGCCAGTCACGCCAATGGCGGCGCCTAAGCTCACTAAAGGAAAATTGGAATCATGGTCGATTTGGTCAACGAATTAGACGGCAAGGTGGCGATTGTGACCGGCAGCGCGCGGAATATCGGGCGCGCGACGGCGGAAGAACTGGCCCACGCCGGGGCCGCAGTGGTCATCAACGCCTTGAATCGGAAGGATTTGTGCGAAGAAGTCGCGGAAGGCATTCGCGCGGCGGGCGGGCGCGCTATCCCGGTCATGGCCGATTGCCGCGACAAGGCTTCCATCGACGCCATGGCGGCGACGGCGATCAAGGAATTCGGCGGCGTCGATATTCTGGTCCACAACGCGGCGGTGCGGCACAACGTTCATTTCGACGATATGACCTTCGACGATATGAAGGACCCCCTCGAATTGTCGATCCACGGATTGTTCCATCTGGCCAAGGCGACCGTGCCGTCGATGAAGCAACGCGGCGGCGGCTCCATCATCGGCGTCGGCGGCATGAATTCGCATCGTGGCTCGCGTGGCCGTTCGCATTTGATGGCGGCGAAGATGGGCATGAACCAGTATGTACGGGGCCTGTCGCTGGATTTGGCCGAATTCGGCATTCG
>JABJJH010000226.1 GCA_018660965.1 Rhodospirillaceae bacterium
TCCTACGAGGATGCGCGGGAAATTGTCTACGGCATGCCGTATGGCGAGTGGAAGGACAAACACCAGTCCGACGCCTCGCCGGAACAATTGGCGAAACTGGCGGTTAGCCACCCGGACAACCATTAGCGCCCCGTACTGATCGGGCAGGGGCTATCGGACAAGGGGGCCCGGCGCCGTGGTCCATGAGGTTTACAAATACGTTGTATGGGCAGGCACGGCGTTTGCGGTCATGTACTGGCTTGGCCGTGAAACCTGGGCCGGGCTGGAGCTCTTCGCGCTCGCGCTGTTGGCGGCGCCGTTTCATGCGCCCATGGCGTACCGGTTTTTCCGCCGCCGCTTGCTGCACCGTCGCCGCGATGCGCTGGGGCTGCCGGAGGCCACGGATCAGGAAATTCTCGCCTTTATCACCGAGGCGCTCGATGAAGCTTATATCGACTGGGAATGGCGCCCTTCGCGCACCGGACCGTCGCAAAAGGGCGCGGCCCAGTGGCGGGAAATTGCGATTGGCGACGGCGAGGAGACGATATTCGTGTTGGCCGACAACGGTATGGTCGAAGTTCAACACACGGATGAAGACCCTGAAATATTCCTGGATGCAGTGGAATCCGTTCAATATATCATTGGCTTAAAAGGCGTTTATGACCCAATAAATAAGACTGTGCCCTTCGACGACACGGAAGAAAGCGCACAGGGCTGATTTCGATTCAGCGCACTTTGACCGGGCGCGCATTCCTGCTAAAAGCGTCGCAGTTATCTTTCATTCAAGAATTCGAACAAGTGCTGGGAGTATTGGTTTCATGGCGGATGTTGGCGGCGTTACAGGCGATCAGTTGCGGTCGTTGATCGAACGGATCGAACGGCTGGAAGAAGAAAAAGCGGCGCTGGCGGAAGATATCCGCGAAGTCTACGCCGAAGCCAAGGGCAACGGATTCGACATCAAGGTCATGCGCCAGATCGTCCGCCTGCGAAAGATGGACAGCAACGACCGCTCCGAACTGGAAGCCATCCTTGAAACCTACAAGGCCGCGCTCGGCATGATGTAGGCGTCAGCGCGCCAATCCGGCTTTTTCCAGATAACCCGCCAATTTGGCTTCATGGGCCGGATCCTGCATCGGGTAAGATCGCAACAAACTCTTGATTGTTACGGTGGGGTCCAGTTGGCGTACGGCGCTCATAACCTGACGCGCCTCGTCTCGTTGTCCATTCGCCACGAATGCAGCCGCCAACATTGCAACGCCATGAGCCAGATTCGGCACTATTTCCCTGTATTTTTGGAGTGCTAGAGCCGCGTCAGCGGGCCGGTCGCTCAGGAGGCAAGACACGCCAAGGGTCAACAAAAAGGACGGATATATATATGGCTGCAATTGGATGGCGCGCACCGATTCCCGATAGCCTTCATTGAACCGTCCCGCCGCGATCAAGACGCGTGCGTAAATATGGCGCGCCGGGCCAATGTTTGGCACTAATTTTATACCGAGATTGCAATCTCTGAGGGATTGATCAAACGCTCGATTCGTAAGATGAATCAAGCCTCGGACAAGGTAGAGTCCACCATAGTCTGTCGTTGGTTTGGCGCCTTGCATTCGTTCAATCGCCGATTCACAAATTTCCATGGCTTCATCAAGCAACACGCTATCATCCGCCGCCCAACCATGCAGCACTTGCTGCACTCTGGCCGCCGCCCGATAAATCGACGCGAAGGTGAAATCCCCGTCAATGGCGTATGCCTTGTCGGCTTCCTCTTGCGCTTTGATAAATCCTTGATTGTCCTGGAACGCGAAATGGACGACCGCGCGTTGCATATATTTTGAGGCGTCGGCGTTTTCGGTTTGAGCCCCTAATTTCCGGGCCTCTTCGCCGGAGCATATGGCGGCGTCGATCTCAATGAAAATGGCTTCACACAATTCGTCTTGCGCGGTGAACAGATCGTCCGTGGAACCGTCATATCGGTCGGCCCATACGTGATCGCCAGTTGTCGAGTCGATCAACTGCGCGTTGACGCGCAATCGCGTTCCCATGGCCTGGACGCTGCCTTCGATGAGGTACCGCACGCCAAGCTTTGCGGCGGCGTCGTTGATGTCGACTGTTCGGTCCTTAAAGCCGAAACTCGAATTGCGCGCCGCGACCGACATTCGCGCCCCGCGTGACAAATCAGTAATTAGGTTTTCGGTCAAACCGTCGCAGAAGAAGTCTAAATCCTCGTTGCGGCTCATATTCACGAAAGGCAGCACCGCCAATGTCGGCTGTTGGATGGAATCGATGAGCGCTTTGAGCGAAGAATCGACGCTTTTTGCAGGCGCTTCGGTTGGTGCGCTTTCTGTCGCTTCGATCGTTGTTTCAACAGAGGGCCATCGCCAAACGCGAACGGGTCGGGTGAGGTTCTTAACCTCGTGGTCCCCGGTATCTTCAAATTCGACGGTGAGCTTCCCCCGTGTTTGTTCATGTGCGTAGCCTGATATCGCAACGCCGCCAGAAACCGCCAAACCTTCCAGACGCGCAGCGATGTTGACGCCATCCCCCAGGATATCGTCGCCGTCGATGATGATATCGCCAACATTGACGCCGATGCGGTATTGAATGCGCGTATCGGTCGGTTGGCCCGACTCGCGTTGGTCCATGGCTTGTTGAATGTGCACGGCGCAGTCGACCGCATCGACGGCGCTAGCGAATTCCACCAACATGCCGTCACCGGAAGTTTTAACGATGCGGCCCTTGTGCGCTTCTATTGTAGGGTCGATCAGGTCATGTCTATGACTGCGTTGGCGTGAAATCGTTCCCGCCTCATCGATCTCGATCAGCCGGGAGTACCCCACCATGTCGGCGGCGAGGATCGCCGCGAGCCGCCGTTCAATACGATCTGATGGCACGAATTAACAATCCCAAGTTATGGCCAGTGTTAAGGAATCGTCGAATTGTGACTATACTATTCCGCCGCGTCGAGGCGCCGGTTGGGGTTTTGGTAGTCCGCCAGGAGTACGATTTCCTGGGTCTTGGCGTCGGCGATATGGCGTTCTTTCACATGGCCGTAACCGCGGATTTGTTCGGGCACGCTGGCGATGTCCACGCCGATTGCGTAATTGTCCGTCGATAGCGAGTCGAGTAAGCCGCCGATTGTCGCCTCGTAATCCGCGATCAACTGGCGTTCGCGGCGGCGTTCCGTGCTGCGTCCGAAGGGATCGAACGGGGTGCCCCGCAACCCTTTCAATTTCGCCAGTACGCCAAACGCCCGCATCATCCACGGGCCGTAGGACTTTTTCTCCAACTCACCGGTGTCCAGATTGCGGTCGGCGAGAAGCGGCGGCGCCAGATGGAAATTCAGCTTGAAGTCGCCTTCGAAGGTCTGGTTTACCTTGTCCATGAAGCCTGAGTCGGTGTAGAGCCGCGCTACTTCGTATTCGTCTTTATAGGTCAAGAGCTTGAAATAGTAACGGGCGACCGCGCGGGCCAGATCGTCGCGAACTAAACCGTCATGATCGGGCAGGGCGCGGGATTCCGCCTTTTGCACGCGTACGACGAAATCCTTGTAGCGCCGCGCATAGGCTTCGTTTTGGTAGTCGGCCAGGAAGCGGATACGCCGCGCGACGATGTCTTCCAGCTTTGTCGCGATGTCGGCGACGGGCGCTGCAGATGCCGGCGCGGCGCGTTTTTCGACGGCGGCGAGGTCGTGCGCCGCGCGACGGCCCCACAGGAAGGCGCGCTTGTTGGCGTCCACCGCGACCGCGTTCAGATCGATGGCCTGGTGGATCGAGTCGAGCGTCAACGGGATGGTTCCCTTTTGCCAGGCGAATCCCAGCATGAACATGTTGGTCGCGATGGAATCGCCCAGCAACGCCGTCGCCAGCCGTGTGGCTTCGACGAAATCGACGTTATCCTTGCCCGCGGTGGCGGCGATGGTCATTTCCAGCTTGTCGGTGGGGAATTCCAGATCCGGGTTGCGGGTGAAATCGCCGGTGATGGTTTCATGCGTATTGACGATGACATGGGTGGCGCCGGTCGTGATCTTGGACAGCGCGTCGCGCCCGGCGGCGACGACCATGTCGCAACCGATAATCACATTGGCCCCGCCGGACGCCAGACGCACCGCGTGAATATCGTCGGGCGAGGGCGCGATGCGCAGATGGCTGATGACCGCGCCGCCTTTTTGCGCCAACCCAGTCATGTCCAGAATGCTGCACCCTTTGCCTTCGATGTGGGCCGCCATGCCGATCAACGCGCCGACGGTCACAATCCCGGTGCCGCCGACGCCGGTGACGAGGATGCCATAAGTATCGTCACAGGACGGCAACGCCGGGTCGGGCAGGGCGGGAAACAAATCGGCCCCGGAAGCGCCGGGTGTCAGGGCTTCGGGTTTGCGCAACTGGCCGCCTTCGATGGTGACGAAGCTGGGGCAGAACCCGTTGACGCAGGAAAAATCCTTGTTGCAGGTGGATTGGTCGATGATGCGTTTACGTCCGAATTCGGTTTCCTTCGGCACGACCGACAGACAGTTTGACGCAACCGAGCAATCGCCGCAGCCTTCGCACACTAATTCGTTGATGAAGACGCGGCGCGCCGGGTCGGGGAAGGTGCCGCGCTTGCGACGGCGGCGCTTTTCGGCGGCGCAGGTCTGGTCGTAGATGATGGCGGTGACGCCTTCTATTTCGCGAATGTCGCGCTGAACCCGGTCGAGTTCGTCGCGGTGCTCGACCTTGACGCCCTTGGCGAAATCGACGCCGATGCCGTATTTATCCGGTTCGTCGGTGACGACGACGATCTTGCGCAGGCCTTCACCGTAAAGCTGATGCGTGATGGACGGCACGGTCAACAAATCCTCCAGCGGTTGCCCGCCGGTCATCGCGACCGCGTCGTTGAATAAAATCTTGTAGGTAATGTTGCTGCCGGACGACACCGCCGCGCGAATGGCCAGCAGGCCCGAATGCAGATATGTGCCGTCGCCGATATTCGTGAAGATATGCTTTTCACTGGTGAACGGCGCCTGACCCAGCCATGTCGCGCCTTCGCCGCCCATTTGCGTGTAGGTTGCGGTGTTGCGGTCCATGAATTGGGACAGATAGTGACAGCCGATCCCGGCCAGCGCACGGCTGCCTTCGGGAATTTTGGTCGAGGTGTTGTGCGGGCACCCGGAACAGAAATAGGGGATTCGCTCCATCGGCGAGACGATTTGTTCCAGCCGCGCCTGGGATCGTTCGACGAAGGCGACCCGTTCCTCGATGGCCGGGCTGGAGTGAAAACGGCCGATGCGGCTGGCGATGACCTTGGCGATCTGGCCAGGCGTTAATTCACCGGTCGACGGCAGCATCCAGGATCCGGATTCGTCGTGTTTGCCGACGATGCTCGGGCGCCCTTCGGCGGGCCAGTTATAAATCTGGTCCTTGATCTGGTTTTCAATCAGGGAGCGTTTTTCTTCGACGACGAGGATTTCCTCCAACCCGTCGGCGAATTTCCGAATCCCTTCTGGCTCCAGCGGCCAGGTCATGGCGACTTTATAAACCGACAGGCCAATCGCGTCCGCATGCGCTTCGTCGATGCCGAGGTCTTCCAACGCCTGGCGAACGTCCAGATAGGATTTGCCCGCCGTGACGATGCCAAAGCGCCGCTTCGGTCCATCGAAGATGGTTTTGTCCAGCTTGTTGGCCCGCGCGAAGGCGCGCACCGCGTCCAGCTTATGGCGATGCAGGCGTTCTTCCTGATCCAGCGCGGTGTCGGGCCAGCGAATATTCAGCCCGCCTTCAGGCATCTCGAAGTCCGTCGGCTCAACGATATCGATGCGCGCAGGGTCCACATACACCGATGCGGAGCTGTCAGCGGTTTCCGCTATGACCTTGAACGCGACCCAGCATCCGGAATAGCGCGACATCGCCCAGCCATACAGGCCCATGTCCAGAAATTCCTGCACGCCGGACGGGTTCAACACGGGGATCATGGCGTCGCGGAGCGCAAATTCGGTCTGATGGGCGGTGGTGGAGGATTTGCAGGTGTGGTCGTCGCCCGCCAGCAAAAGCACGCCGCCATTCGCGGAAGAACCGGCGAGGTTGCCGTGCCGCAAGGCGTCGCCGGACCGGTCGACGCCGGGGCCCTTGGCGTACCACAGGCCGAACACGCCGTCGTGTTCCGCGCCGGGGAACATGCCGACCTGCTGACTGCCCCAGATCGCCGTGGCCGCGAGGTCTTCGTTGATGCCCGCTTGAAACTTGATGTTGTTCTTTTCGATGAACCGGCGGGCCTGCCACAATTGCTGATCCAGCCCGCCCAGCGGCGATCCACGATAGCCGGAAATATAACAGCCCGTGTCCAACCCGGCGGCGGCGTCGCGTTGGCGCTGCATCAGGGGCAGCCGGACCAGCGCCTGCATGCCGTTCAGGAACACCCGACCGGAGTCCAGCGTGTATTTATCATCGAGCGTCACCTCGGCGTTTACGGATGCTTCCTGTGGCGTCGCTGTCATTTCTCTTCCCGTTAATCTTTTGGCCCGCGCTGCGTGCGGGCGAATTACCCGCTTAAAGGTACGGCTCTTGCGCGTAAATTCAAACCGAATTGCTTTGTTTTTAGAAAATTCGCAACGCCATTGCGGGAATATGGCCCATGCTGTCCTTTTATATTAAGGGATTGGCGTTGGTCTTTTCGATTGTTCCACCGTATTTTCGGTCGAGTAATAGGGAACATAAACAGGCCTCACCCGTGACCAACCCATCATCCAAGAAAGTTATTTACGCCGCGCTGGCGGGCAACGCCTTGATCGCGGTCACGAAATTTTCGGCCGCCGCGTATACGGGCAGTTCTGCCATGTTGAGCGAAGCGATCCACTCGCTGGTCGATACGGGCAATCAATTGCTCATGCTCTATGGAATGCGGCGCGCCAGCCAACCCGCCGACCGGTTGCATCCTTTCGGTTACGGGATGGAGCTGTATTTCTGGACCTTCGTGGTCGCCATTTTGATCTTCGCGATTGGCGGCAGCATTTCGGTCTACGAAGGCGTCAGTAAGCTGTCCAGCCCGCATCCGGTTGAAAATGTTGTCGTCAACTATGTCGTGCTCGGGGCGGCGATGATCTTCGAGGCGATCGCCTGGTGGATCGCCTTCAAGGAATTTAGGCGCTCTAAGGGCGACCTCGGATATTTCGAAGCGGTGCGACGCAGCAAGGACCCGACCATCTTCACCGTCCTGTTCGAGGACACCGCCGCCATGCTGGGCCTGATCGTGGCCTTTATTGGATTGTATCTGGGCGAAGTGCTGAACCTGCCCATACTCGACGCGGTCGCGTCCATCGTCATTGGCGTGGTCCTGGGCCTGACGGCGGTGTTGCTGGCCTATGAAAGTAAGGGGTTGCTGATCGGCGAAGCTGCGCGGGGCGATGTCGTCGACGGCATTCGCGGAATTGTCGAGGACGATGGCCGCATCAATCACATCAACGAAGTTTTGACGATGCATATGGGCCCGCGCGACGTGTTGTTGAACCTCAGCATTGATTTCGACCAATCGCTGGATTCCAGTGCGCTGCAACGTGCGATTTCCGAATTCGAAGCGCGTGTTAAACAGGATTTTCCAATCGTCACCCGGATTTTCATCGAAGCGCAAAGCAGGGCCGGGCACGATGCGGCCCAGCGGGTTACGGAGTCGTGACGCAATCGGTGTTATACTACTCGTTCGCGCGCGAATGTTTTGAAAGGGGGAGGCCATGCACGGGTTGATTATGGACCGGCCGTTGCTGATTTCATCGTTCCTGGAATACGCTTCGTCGATTTATGGCGCGCAGGAAATTGTGTCGCGCACCACGGCAGGCGATATCCACCGCTATACTTATCGCCAGGCCGATGACCGCATCCGGCGCCTGTCGAAGGCGCTAATTGCGCTCGGCGTTGACCAGGGCGACCGGATCGCGACGCTCGCCTGGAACGACCACCGCCATTACGAATTGTACTTCGCCACGTCGGGCATGGGCGCGGTCTGTCACACCTTGAACCCGAGACTACATCCCTCCCAGCTTACCTACATCATGAACAATGCGAGCGACCGCATTCTCTTCGTCGACCCGACCTTCATGGAATTACTGGCGTCTTTCAACGCCACGCTGGACAGCCTGAAGGCCGTCGTGGTCATGGCCGATGCGGCGGACATGCCGGAAACATCGCTTCCCAACGTGCATTGCTATGAAACGCTGGTCGCGGACAATGACGGGGATTTCACATGGCCGGAATTCGACGAACGCACCGCGTCGTCGCTGTGCTACACGTCGGGCACCACGGGTAATCCCAAGGGCGTGGTGTATCACCACCGGGGCGCGTATCTCAACGCGGTCAGCAATCAGCTGGCCCAGGCGATCCCGCCCCATCCGGTCTATCTTTGGACCCTGCCCATGTTTCACTGCAATGGCTGGTGCTTTCCCTGGACCATCACAGCCCTGGCCGGGACCCATGTGTGCCTGCGCCGGGTCGAGGCCGGGCCGGTGTTTGACGCGATTGCGGACCATAATGTGGGGCATTTCTGCGGCGCGCCCATCGTATTGAACATGCTGGCCAATGCGCCCGACGATGCGCGGCGCGCGTTTTCCCACACGGTCGAGGCCATGACTGCCGGCGCATCGCCGCCCGCCGCCGTGATCGAGGCCATGGAAAACCAGGGATTTCATGTCACCCATGTGTACGGCCTGACCGAAACCTACGGCCCCGACACTGTTTGCGCCTGGCATGAGGAATGGGACGAACTCCCGGTCATCGAACGCGCGGCGCTCAAGGCCCGGCAAGGGGTCGCCTACCCGCTTCAGGAAGGCATCATGGTCGCCGACCCGGACACCATGACGCCCGTGCCCAAGGACGGCGAGACCATGGGCGAAATCATGCATCGCGGCAATATCGTCATGAAGGGCTATCTGAAAAACAAAACCGCCACTGGCGAAGCGTTCAGTGGCGGCTGGTTCCATTCCGGCGATCTGGGCGTCTGGCACGAAGACGGCTACGTGGAGCTCAAGGACCGGTCCAAGGACATCATCATCTCCGGCGGCGAAAATATCTCCTCCATCGAGATCGAAAGCGTGCTCTATCGCCATCCGGCCGTGCTGGAGGCGGCCGTCGCCGCGCGACCCGACGATAAATGGGGCGAAACGCCCTGTGCTTTTGTGACTTTGCGGGCCGACGGTGGCGCGAAAGAGGCGGAAATTATCGCCTATTGCCGCGACAACATGGCCCATTTCAAGGCCCCGAAAACGGTGGTTTTCGGCCCTTTGCCCAAGACATCGACGGGCAAAATTCAGAAATTCGTCCTGCGGGAGCATGCCCGTTCCCTGGGATCGCTGTAAGCCTATGTCCAACCCTGAACAGGATGCGCTGGTTGCGCGCACCATCGATCATTACAGCGCATCGGCGGAAGCGTTCTGGGAAGGCACCAAGGATCACGATGTCGAGCAGAACCGCGCCGCTCTGCTGGATGAGTTGGAGGGCGACGGGCCTTTCGCCATACTCGATGTGGGTTGCGGGCCGGGCCGGGACCTGGCTTATTTCAGCGGGCTCGGCCATGAAGCCGTCGGGGTGGAGGGAGCGGAAGAAATGGCCCGCATAGCGCGCGAAAGAACCGGATGCGAGGTGTTACAGCAGAATTTCCTCTCCCTCGACCTGCCCAAAGGTCATTTCGACGGCATTTTCGCCAATGCATCCCTTTTTCACGTGCCAAAATCGGCTCTTCCCCGTGTTTTAGGGGAATTATGCGCATCTCTTAAGAATAGAGGCGTACTTTTTAGCTCGAATCCCCGTGGTGAGAACGTGGAAGCAATGAATGGGGAACGATTTTGCGTACTGCATGATTTTGCGGCCTGGCGCGCCTTCGTGACAGCCGCCGGATTCGAGGAAATTCGCCATTATTACCGCCCGGACGGAAAACCACGGGCGGAACAACCCTGGCTGGCCTCCGTATGGCGGCGAATCCAGATTTGAAAGAAGTGAGATAAAAATGAAATTCTTTAGAATAATCTCCATCACCGTCATGGCCGCCGCAATTTCAGGGGCCGTCGCCGCACCGACCCACGCTTTCGGATTGCTGGATATCGTCTCCGCGCCGAAAACACTGTTCGATCGCGCCA
>JABJJH010000220.1 GCA_018660965.1 Rhodospirillaceae bacterium
CCAACGCCTTTGTCAGCGAACGCGGCGACGTCTCGTTCCGGGTGGAGGCGGAATACGACCTGCTTCTGACCCAACGCCTGATTCTGCAACCCGTCGTGGAAGTGGAAGTCGCGTTGTCGCAGGACGAACAAATTGAACAGGGCGACGGATTGCGCAGTATCGAGGCGGGCTTGCGCCTGCGCTACGAGATCAAGCGCGAACTCGCCCCTTATATCGGCGTCAACTGGGAGAAATCCTTTGGCGACACCGCCGATTTCAAACGCGCGGAAGGCGAGGAAACAGCGGATTTGTCCTTCGTGATGGGCCTTACCTTCTGGTTCTAGTGGTCTGATCGAAACGCTTGGTTCCCAAGCCTTTCGTGAATCAGACCACCAACATATTGATCTGGTGACGCGTGAACACCGGCGCGGCGGCGATATCGTCGCGCCGGTTTGTTCTTTCTATGAAAAAAGGTGTTTGATATGAAAATCGCAAAAACAAATGACGACGTCGCGCCGTACAGCCCGCTGACATGGCTGGGCTTCGCATTTCTGGTGAGCTTGATCGCAATGCTAATGGCGCCGGTTGCACGCGCCGACACCGCGCCGGACGCCTACGATGGCGTTACGATCACGAGTGTCGCGGTCCAGTCGGCGTCAAGCGGTCAAAACAGCGAACTTCGCTTTCATATCGTCAACGACAGCGCCGCGCCGATGACCATCATCGGCGTCGAGTCCGAACTATTGACGGGCGCCAGGATACTGGCGCAAACCGGGCATGGAGAACCGGTGGATTTAGGGTCAATATCCGTTCCCGGCGAAGAAACGCTGGACCTGAACAGTTCGCATCTCAAAATCGAACTCACGGGGTTGAAACGGGATTTCAAAACCGACGAGATTATCCCATTAAGCCTCGTCCTCGTGCGCGGGACAATTCCGATCAAGGCGCATGTCCATGACCTGCCGACGGACGGACACAAACGCCAAACGGGGGTGCGGGGATAACGCAAAGCGAACACCGGCGCGGCGGCGAAGTCGTCGCGCCGGTTGTTTTCACCGCGACTCTACTTCCGGCTCTATTCCAGCTTGGCGTCTTTGGGGCCGTTGGGGCCGTTGTCCCGGCGCAGGATCAGGATTGCGACGACGACAACGATGGCGATAATCCCGATCATCATCACCGGGCCATGCGCCATTCCCCAGCCATAGACCCCGTCCATGTGGTGGCCGTATTCCTCGGCCCCGTCATGCGCCCAAGCGGGTGCGGCGAGCAGCGCCGTCAGGCCAGCGCCCATCAGGCCGATACGTTTTAACATGACCTCTCTCCTTTCACTCAACCGTGGTCTCTCGACATGCCATGACGATGACGAATGTTTCGGAAAGGCGCGTTGATATGGGTCAAGCGCGCGGCCGAATTCAGCCTCCATGCCCCCCGGACGCGCACCCAGGGCGTGCGGACATACAGCGGATATGGTATTCAAACGCTCCCGCCGGTAATCGAAAGTCCCGCCATGTCCTATCCCTATGGCGACGTCCTGCGCCGCCAGATGTACGCCAACGTGTCCGGGTTCGCCGACCGCCGGGTCGAGTCCGATGATCTGACCCATGCGGCGGTGGCGTTGACCGTGGTCGATTCCGAACACGGGGCGGCGTTTTTGTTGACCCGGCGCACCAGCCGGCTGCGCGCGCATTCGGGGCAATTCGCGCTGCCCGGCGGCCGGGTGGACGCGGGGGAAACCTCAATCCAGGCCGCCCTGCGGGAAATGCACGAAGAAGTCGGCGTGGAGCTGGGCGAAGACGCGGTGCTGGGCCTGCTGGACGATTACCCGACGCGCTCGGGCTATCGCATTACCCCGGTCGTGGTCTGGGCGGGTTCGGCTGTGGATGTGGAGGCCAACCCCGGCGAGGTCGCCAAGATACATACGGTGCCGCTGGCGCAATTGGCGCGCGACGATACGCCGGAATTCGCGTCCATCCCCGAAAGCGACCGCCCGCTGATCCGCCTGAACATCGCCGACGCCAAGGTCCACGCGCCCACCGCGGCCGTCATCTACCAATTCCGCGAAGTCGCCCTGTTCGGTCGCAACGCCCGCGTCGACCATTTGGAACAGCCCGTCTGGGCGTGGCGCTAGGGGGCCTACCGGATGGGAGCTACCGGATCGTTTGTTCGCCGGTGATCGTCGTGCGGTGCATCAGGCGCCGGGAATTTTCTTCGTCGAAGGGGCAGGCCTTGTGCAAGGTTGAGCGGTTGTCCCAGACCAGCACGTCGCCCGCGCGCCAGCTATGCCGGTAGGCGAAGTCGGGCCCGGTCGCGAAATCGGTCAACTCTTTCAAAATCGGCTGACTGTCTTCCTCGCTCATGCCAACGAAATTGCGAATCCAGATGGGCGACACGAACAACGTCTTGCGTCCGGTTTCCGGATGGCTGCGCACGCACGGATGGGTGACCGGCGGCGTATTGCGGATTTGTTCTTCCGACAAGGGCGGCCGCTGGGTCTGGCGGCGCGAATAATCCCACACGTAATCGAAGACTGCGCTTTGTTGGGACAGCCAGTCGCGTTTTTCTTCCGGCAGGGCGTCAAGGGCGGCGAACATGCTGACGAATTCGGTCTCCCCTTCGCCTTCGGGGCATTCCAGGCAGCGGAACACCGAGCCTTTGCTGGGGTCGGGGATATAGGCCAGGTCGGAATGAAATTCCTTCGACCCGCCAAACGCGCCGATATGCTTGCCGTCCTCGATGATGTTCGACACGACGAAGATTTCCGGATGCCCGTCGAGGCAGAAATTCTGCAGCACGTGTTTTTCCAGTTCGCCGAACCGCGCGCTGAACGCGATTTGGCTTTCCGGGGTCATATCCTGGTTCCGGAACAGCAAGACCGAGCGTTCGGCCAGCGCGCGTTTGATCGCGCCAAAGGTGGCGTCGGGCATCGCCGCGCCCAGATCGACGCCATGAACCTCTGCGCCCATGAACGGCGTCAGGTCGGTGAGGGTGAAATCAGTGGTCATGGTCGTGTTCCTTCTTATGCGCATTCAACTGTCATTTCCGCGCAAGCAGCATGGTGAAAGAGAGGGCGACGGTTGAGTGGAATTATAGGAAGCGCCGCCATTTTTACAAACAGACCTTTCAGTCGCCCGCGCGGGAACGCCGATTAGAGAAAAATTTACCCCCCACTTGCATTCATAATTTATATGATTATATACCTATATTGCGATGCGGAACCAGTCACAAAGGCGTCCGGATCGATGGTGACGAATGTTAACCCATGCATACTCATGCATACCGAATTATGGGGGCGGGGTTAACATTCGGGTGTTCGGAGGCGGTTTGGCGCGATAGAATTCAAGGTGTTATTTTGGCGCGGTCAGGACCTTGGCGGGAGGAAATTTTATGAGTGATGCGACATATGAAAAATCCGGCGCGTTGTTCGAGCGCGCGACGGAATTTTTGCCCGGCGGCAATTCACGCACGACCGTATGGTCGGCGCCGTTTCCCGTTTACGCGGCGTCCGGCGAAGGATGCTGGCTGACCGATGTGGACGGGCGGCGCTATCTGGATTTGTTAAACAATTATACGTCCCTGCTGCACGGCCACGCCCATCCCGTGATAATGGACGCGGTGCGCAAACAATTGGACATCGGCACCTGCTTTCCCCTGCCGACAGAATCAGAAGTCGATTTCGCCGAATTCCTGTGCGACCGCGTGCCGGGATTCGAACAGGTGCGTTTCGCCAATTCAGGCTCCGAAGCGGTGATGATCGCGTTGAAGGCGGCGCGCGCCCATACGGGCCGTCCGAAAATTGCCAAATGCGAAGGGTCCTATCACGGGTCGTACGATTTCGCCGAAGTCAGCCTGGATTCCGGCCCCGCCACCTGGGGCAACGCCGAGCCAAAATCCGTACCCTATTCCGCGGGCACGCCGTCAAGCGTGCTGGACGAAGTCGTGGTCATTCCATTTAACCATCCCAAAGAATCCGAACACATCCTGCGGGCCAACGCGGCGCATTTGTCCTGCGTCTTGATCGACCCGTTGCCGAACCGGGGCGGCTTGATGCCCGCGAGCCGGGAGTTTCTGGAAACGCTGCGCCGGGTCACCACGGAACTGGGCATATTGTTGATCTTCGACGAAGTCATCAGTTTCCGTCTGGGGTTCGAGGGTGCGCAAGGGGCGTTCGGCGTCACGCCGGATCTGACCACCATCGCCAAGATCATCGGCGGCGGCTTTCCCGTCGGCGCCGTCACCGGGTCGCGCGACGTCATGGCGGTGTTTGACCCCCGGCAAGGCAAACCCCTGGCGCCCCATGGCGGAACCTTCAACGCCAACCCCGTGACCATGGTCGCGGGACAAGCCGCCATGAGTTTAATGACGCGCGATGAGTTCGACCGTCTGGACGTGCTGGGCGACCGCATTCGTGACGGGATCGCGCGCGCCTTTGCCGACACGGGCGTTGACGGGCAGGTCACCGGTATGGGGTCGTTATTCCGCATCCACATGACGTCCGCGCCGCTGACCGACTACCGGACCTCCCTGTCCGCCGCCGTTCATGC
>JABJJH010000436.1 GCA_018660965.1 Rhodospirillaceae bacterium
GCCTGACAATTGGCAGAAATCCTCGCCAATCTCCACGCGCGTGGCCAAGGGACGCGCCAAATCCGCAGTCGCGTCCTTGACGCCGACAATGTTGGGAATCTTGGCGAGACGCGCCATCGTATCGACGTTCATGTCGACGACGGAGCGTCCGGGAATATTGTAGATGACGACCGGTAAATCGACCGCGTCGGTTATCATCTTGTAGTGCCCGTACATGCCTTCTTGAGTTGGCTTGTTGTAATAGGGCGTCACGACCAGCGCCGCATCGGCGCCCGCGTCCTTGGCGTGTTGGGTCAATTCAATGGCTTCCGCCGTCGAATTCGAACCCGCGCCCGCAATGACGGGAACCCGTCCGTTCGCGACTTCGACGCACAGCTCCACGACACGTTTATGCTCGGCATGGCTCAAGGTCGGCGACTCGCCAGTCGTCCCCACCGGAACCAACGCATGCGTGCCTTCATTGATCTGCCATTCGACGAATGACTGAAATCCCTCTTCATCGACCGCGCCATTCTTGAACGGCGTAATCAACGCAACGAGCGAACCGCTGAACATGTCTCCCTCCACGCGGCGTGCTCGATTCGTTCGAGTCACGACGCCAAAATTATAAATAGTCGCGGGACAATAAACCCGCGAACCGTTCGCGGCAATAGCGATGCTTTCAAGGTTATTAGCCAAAATGGGATGAATCGTGTAAAATAAAGCTCTACGAGAACCATAAAATTGGCGGAAAGGCGAAAGTTTGGCCGAATTTTTTCGTATCGTCGCAGTGTTTGTCGCGTTATTTGTCCTGATCGCAACACCAACACACGGCGAGGTGTTGAGCAAACAGGACGCGATTTTATACAAAAAAGCGTTCACCGCCGCCAAAAAGAAGCAATGGAAAACGGCGACGCAATTATCGCGCAAGGCGACGTCCAAACTCCCGGCGAAAGTCATAAACTGGCTGCGCGCCCGTTCCGCATCTTCAGGCGCTTCGTTTGGCGACATTAACGAGTTCCTTGAAGACCCGGACGGTTGGCCGCGACAATTCGAGCTCAGACAGCGCGCGGAAGAAACCATGGGAAACGCGCTCGATCATGAACGCGCCCTGGCCTGGTTCCGGAAACATCCACCGTTAACGACGCCTGGAATCGTTCGCCAGATCACGGCGCTGCGCCAATCCGACCGTGACGCCGAAGCCGTCGAGATTATCCGCAACGCCTGGATCAATGTTGACATGAGCAGAGCCGACGAACGCGTGTTTCGAAAGTGGTTTCGAAAACATCTGACGAAATCGGACAATATTGAACGGCTGGACCGGCTGATCTGGGACCGTCGAGTCTCGTCGGCGAAGCGTCAGATGCGCCGGGTCGGCAGCGACTATCGCCACCTGTCGCAGGCCAAAATCATGTTGATGGGCCGAATTGGCGGCGTTGATCCGGTCGTCGCGCGCATTCCAGAGGCGTTGCTGGACGACCCCGGCCTGTTATTCGAACGGACGCGGTGGCGACGGCGAAAAGGATTTTCAGACCGCGCCATCGAGCTTCTGGTGAAACAACCCGCCGTCAACGCCCGGCCCAAGCGATGGTGGATCGAACGCGGGCTTCTGACACGCTACGCTCTTCGCAACGGAAACATCACCCTGGCCTATCGATTGGCGCGAGACCACCGTCAAAATGCCGGCGCGTCATATGCGGAAGCCGAATGGCTGGCCGGATGGATCGCATTGCGGTATCTGCGCGATCCTCATGTGGCGCGAAAGCATTTCCAAACCCTATACGAAAACGTTGGCTTCCCAGTCAGCCGCGCCCGCGGCGCCTATTGGGCGGGACGGGCGGCGGAAGCAGGCGGCGCGAACGATGCGGCCATGACCTGGTATCGAACGGCGGCGAAACACGTCACGACGTTTTACGGCCAAATGGCGAATTTCCACCTTCCCGGATCGCGCAGCGCGCCAATCCCTTCCGAACCCGCCGTCAGCGTACGAGACGAAAAACAATTCAACGCGCGGCCCTTCGTCCAAATCATTCGCATCCTGGCGGAGTTAGACCAACGCGACCTGCCGCGCCTGTTTTTCAATCAACTGGCCCACGCCATAACAAAACCGGTGGAATGGCGGCTATTGACCAACCTCGCCAAGGAAATAGGCCGCAACGACCTCGCCGTTCATATCGCCAAGAAGGCGCTGAAACAGGGCGTTGTCCTTGTCGACGCCGGATACCCGGCGCTACCGGTCACAAAGGGCGGACCCGCCAGTTCGCCGGTCATCCACGCCATTGTCCGGCAGGAAAGCGCCTTTAACCCACGCGCCATCAGCCATGCGGGCGCGCGCGGCCTCATGCAACTGATGCCCGCAACCGCCCGGAAGGTCGCGAGAAGTCTTAATCTTCGCTATTCACCCAGTCGGCTCACCTCCGATCCGCGACACAACGTCAATCTCGGCGCGGCGTATTTCAACGGTCTGGTGCAACGATACGACGGATCGCTGGTCCTTGCGCTCACCGCCTATAACGCCGGCCCCGGTCGCGTGCAAAGATGGGTTCGGGAATACGGCGACCCCCGGCAGTTGGACACACCCGACGCCATTGACTGGATCGAACAAATCCCGTTCAAGGAAACCCGCAACTATGTTCAACGCGTTCTGGAAAACCTGCCGCTGTATCACGGAAAGTTTAGCGACGATTTTTCACCACTCTATCTTATCCAAGCTATAACCAGCCTCGACGATATGGAAACGCCGTAGCGGACAGGGGCAAACACCAATGACAGACACGAAACTGGACGGCATCCGCGCGTGCGTCTTCGACGCCTATGGCACGTTGTTCGATGTGCATTCCGCCGCCGCCGCGTGCCGGGACGACCTTGGCGACAAGGCGGATTCGTTGTCGGCCATGTGGCGGCAAAAACAACTGGAGTACACCTGGCTCCGGTCCCTGATGGGAGCCCATGTCGATTTTTGGCAAATCACGGGAGACGCACTCAATTACGCCATGGCGACGGTGAAACTCGAAAACGCCGCGCTGCGGGAAAAGTTAATGGCGCTATACCTTGCGCTAAAAGCCTACCCGGAAGTTCCCGACGTTTTGCGATCCTTGAAGGGCGCGGGCATGCGCACCGCCATTTTGTCCAATGGATCGCCAATGATGTTGAACGCTGCGGTGGAGTCTGCTGGAATTGGCGGGTCTCTGGATCAGGTGCTGTCGGTCGAGGAAGTCGGCGTCTTCAAGGTGTCGCCAAAAACCTACCAACTGGCGGTCGATAAGCTGGGCCTGCAGGCGTCGGAAATTTGCTTCATGTCGTCGAACGCATGGGACGCGGCAGGGGCCGCGCATTTCGGGTTTCAGGTCCTCTGGATTAACCGGTTCAATCAACCGAGGGAATATCTGCCCGGCGAGCCCAAGGGCGTGTTGTCATCGCTCTCGCCGCTCCCCGGTCTGGTGTCCGCGTAAGCGAACAGCGGGCGCCGCGCCATGAACGCATATCGCGAGCGCCGGTATACCGCACAAGACGGATTATCATTGTATTACAGGGTTTATGGCCACGAACACAGCGGGTCGCCCGCGATCCTGTGCCTGCCTGGATTAACCCGGAATTCGAAGGACTTTCACGGCGTGGCTTCGCATTTCTGCGACCGGTATGTCGTGTACTGTCCGGATTACCGGGGACGCGGCCAGTCGGATTACGACGCCAACGCGGAAAATTACGCGCCCTCGACCTATCTGAATGATTTGCGGCATTTGCTCGTCCTCAATGGCCTTCATCGCGTCGTCGTCATTGGAACCTCGCTTGGCGGGTTATTGGGCATGGCGATGAGCGTCGCCATGCCAACCGCCGTCGCCGGTCTTGTCATGAACGACATTGGACCGAATGTGGAAGGGCTGTCGTCAATTATTGATTATGTTCGCGTGGATCGTCCCCAAACCAATTGGGCGGACGCCGCCGCTGAACTCCGGTTGCGGTTTCCCGACCTGTCATTGCAAAACGAATGCGACTGGATCGACGCCGCCAAGGCGACGTGGCGGGAAGGCGCGGACGGGTTGCTTCATTTCGATTGGGATGTTGCGTTGATCAAGCCAATATTGCGCCAATCGCCTATCGATTTATGGCCATTGTTCAGCGCTCTGCGCCGCTTGCCGGTCCTGGCTGTTCGCGGTGAAAAATCAAAAGTCATCAGCCAGATTACGTTCGACAAAATGGCCGGGGCGCATCCGGACCTGCAGCAAGTCACGGTGGCGAATGTCGGCCACGCACCGTCGCTCCGGGAGCCAATGTGTCTCGACGCTCTTGGAAATTTTATGGATCGAATTTCGTCGGGTTGAGTCTTGTAACGCCCGGATTCTATTCGTCCTTGCTAACGCCGACGACCAAACTGGGCCGCATTAACGGCGCTTCGCCATGCTGTCCCTTACGGGAGACGTGCCGACACAACCCATCCACCGTCGCGCCCGCGTCTATCGACAGGATTTCGTGATGAATGTCGCCAATCACGGTCGCGGTTTTGTTCAACACAACAGTCTTGGCGTTTATGTCGCCATTCACGGCGCCGGCGACGATCACCGATTCACAGGTGACGCCCCCATTCACAACCGCATGTTCGCCAACGGTCAAACTCTTCGTCGAAATATCACCCTCGATTTTACCATCCAGATGAATGTCGCCATCGGCGTTTAGATCGCCTGTAATTTCCAGATCCTTGCCAAGGATTGATGGGGGCAAGGGTGCGGCTGGCTGCTTCGTCTTGGCTTTATTCTTTGAAAACATGTTTTCCCGCCTTGATGAACTTTATGGGATTCATTGTTCTGTCGTTAAACCAAACCTCGTAATGCACGTGGGGACCGGTGCTGCGACCCGTACTGCCGAGCAATCCAATTTTTTGCCGATGGTCAACCTGTTGGCCTTTTTTCACGAGTGTCTTCCGCAAATGACCGTAGCGACTTTTGAAGCCATTGCCGTGGCGTATTTCGACCATACGCCCATACTTACCGTTCCAACCGGCAAATACGACCTTACCCGGCGCGGTGGCGCGCACCGGCGTGTTTTTTCGCGCCGCCATGTCGAGGCCCTTGTGCATCGCCCGTTTTTTGGTGAACGGGTCCGTCCGGCGGCCATAGGAACTGGCGATACTATAACTGTCGATAGGCGAAATAAGCGGCAACGTGCCCAAAACACGGCGCAATTGCTCTGATCGATGAAGTCTGGTGTCCAGTCCGACCAACGTGCCCGCAAAACCGTCCGTAACCGAAGAATTTGGCAATGCCGCCACGAACGGCCCGCCTTGTCCCAGGCTTTCGCTCTCCGCTCCGCTGGTCTGTGCGCCCGCCTCGACGCCATCAAGAACCTTTCCAACGTTCAGTCCGGTCATCGCGATAATGCGCTCCGCATCCTCAATACTGCCATCGGTGCGAAGTTTCAGGTTTTCAATGATATCCGACTGCGCCGCATGCAGATAATTCAACCGGTCCAATAAGACCGCCGCACGCTTTCCAAACATACTATCTACGGCTTCTTGCTCGTCATCGCCGCCCACGGCGTCCGACAATCCCGCCAAAAGGAAGCGAAGGTTATCAGCCAGCCCGTCGCCGCGTTCCGTTGCGGCGAGAACGGCGCTTTGCTGTTCGGTAATTTTCTTCTCGAGCGCCGTCCGGATTCCCATGAGACGGTCATATTCGATCTGCGCCGCTTGCACTTCGCTCGTCAGCCCGGCGATAGAGGTTTCCGCCTGTTGATTTTGCGATTGCAATTGATTGATGTTTTGGCGGAACGTGGCGGCGTCCTGGGCTAACGACTGCTCCAAGTGTCCGACCCGGCGTTTCAGGAGCGTCCTCGCTTCATAGACCTCCGCACGTTCGGCCTCGACAGCGGCTATATCCGTCTGAATCGACTGCACCGACCCTTCCAACAATTGATTCAAGCCTTCAATTTCAGCAAGTTCAGTGTCGAGCTGCATTAAATGCGCATGCATCGCATCCCGCGACTCGCGATCAACCACGGATTTACGAACGCCATTCGCTTGATTTCCGACCGTCGCCTTCCCGCCATTTCGCGCCGCGTCCTCACGCGCGAGCTTGACGAGCAGGTTGGCCTGATTTCGTTTCAAATCGCCGGTAATCGCCACGACTTTGCGCTGGTAGACTCCAATTTCCTGCAACAGGTCGTCATAGGCCAGCTTGGCGTCCTTCAAATGTTCCAGCGCAGTCTGGACCCGGATGTTCTGCACCCAGACCCCAATCGACGCGCCGACATTCCAGGTCAACGTCGAGAAAATCAGCAGAACAGCCGCTGCCTGGGCAAACGTCGAAATCCGCATATACCGGACCCGACCGTCCGTGCGGAGGATCAGTTCACGCGCCGGGAACACACGGACGAACCATGCGCCGATTCTCCCGCTGCTCAGCGATCTCACGAATTTATCGGATTTACGCGACACGACCACTCCCCATTAACCGCCACCCGCAGCCTTTCCGAAAACTCATTCGTTGACGCACAGAACCGCGCTCCGACCAACACAATCGCCGGAGAACCCATTCCAGCGCGAGCCTAGGGCCTGCGCAATTTTCTGACAAGCTGAATTCCAGCGTGACCAAACCACATTCCATTATTTAATTAAATCAAATAGTTGAGACCAAACATCAATGTACCGAGGCGCCCCGGCCCGCGGGGATCAAACTTTCGCGCACCTCACGCTCGTCGAAGATTCGGTTGACCAGATCGACAACCTCCACCCGGCCTTCCTTGACGCCAAATTTTTCCGCATGAAGGATGCACGCGGCCAGCAACGATCCATAGCAGATATCGTCGAGGTTTTCCGTTGACCGGGCTTCCGAGATAAGCCCCTTGGACGTGTCGGCGAATAAATCCACCACATGGTCCAAAAATTCAAAGTCACGTTCATCCATCATTTCGGTCTCCAAGCCCGTCATTAACGGGCATGTGCGAAAGCGTCTCGGCCATTGCGTTTCGCCGTCGTTTAATTTCCAGTTCTTCAGAGAAACAGGCGTAATTCCACGCCATTACTGATATTACTAGCATAGTTACTGATAATACTAGCATAGTTCCGTTTGCGGCGCGACCTTGGCGACGCGTGTGTTTTTTTCGAGTGGTTCATCCCTATGCGAGCATGGCAAAGAATGTTGAGCGGTCGCAGGCTCAATCTCCTCGATCCGTCGCCAATCGACATCGAAATCGAGGACATTGCGCACGGTCTGTCGCGGGTCGCGCGCTGGAACGGCCAGACGGCCGGCGACTGCGCCTTCACCGTCGCGCAGCATTCCGTCGTGGTGGTTGATCTGATCGAACGATTCAAGGCGAATGCGACGCCGCAATGGCGGTTGGCGGCGCTTCTGCACGACGCCGCCGAATACGTCATCGGCGATCTTATTTCCCCCTTTAAAGCGGCGGTCGGTCTGGACTACAAATCCCTGGAAGTCAGCCTGCAGCGCGCCATTCACATTCGCATGGGCCTGCCGCCCGACATGCCGAAGTCGGCGCAAACCCTCATCAAGCGCGCGGACCGCGCCTCCGCCTATCTGGAGGCGACGCAACTTGCCGGATTCGAACCGCGCGAAGCCGGGCGGTTTTTCGGTCGTTTCAAGACCATCGACGACATCCGGCTGACCCCGGCGCCGGCGGAAGCGGCGAAGGCGCAGTTCATGACGCGATTCAACGCCCTGACGAACGGGGTTTAGCGGCGGCGCCGGTGCTGATATGATCCGCCCCCCACCTTATTGAACCGGCATCCATGGAGACAACCGTGCCCGCTAACCCAACGGATATAACCCGCTTGTCCGCAAGCGAATTGTTGCGCCTTTACCGCGACAAGTCGCTATCGCCGGTCGAGGTGACCCAAGCCGTTCTGGCGCGCATCGAACAGGACAACCCGGTCGTCAACGCCTTTTGCGTCATCGACCCGGACCAGGCGATGGCGTCGGCGCGCGCGTCCGAAGACCGATGGGCCAAAGGCGCGCCGTGCGGCATGGTCGATGGCGTTCCAACGACCATCAAGGACGTGGTCCTGACGAAAGGTTGGCCCACCCTGCGCGGCAGCCGTGCGATAGATCCTGACCAACCCTGGGAAGACGACGCGCCGTGCACCGCCCGGTTGCGGGAACAGGGCGCCGTATTGTTGGGCAAGACGACGACGCCGGAATTCGGCTGGAAGGGCATCACCGACAGCGCCTTGACCGGCATCACGCGCAACCCCTGGAACACCAACCGAACACCAGCGGGCAGCAGCGGCGGCGCGGCGGCTGCGGCGGCGCTTGGACTGGGAGCGCTGCATATCGGCACCGATGGCGGCGGATCGATCCGCATGCCGGCCGCATTCACCGGCGTATTCGGGCATAAGCCGACCTTCGGGCGCGTGCCCGCCTGGCCCGCCAGCCCGTTCGGCACCCTGGCGCATATTGGCCCCATCACGCGCACGGTCGCGGACGCAGCCTTGATGCTGAACGTGCTGGCCCTGCCGGATCATCGCGACTGGTTCTCGGTTCCCCATGACGGCTTCGATTACACGACGAACCTTGACGACGGTGTTGCAGGCCTGCGCATCGCATTCAGCCCCGATTTGGGTCACGCATCCGTCGACCCGGAAGTCGCCGCACTTGTTCGCGCCGCCGCCGATGTCTTTACGGATTTGGGCGGAACGGTCGAAGAGGCAGACCCCGGCATCGGCGACACGACCGAGATTTTCCGCAATCACTGGTACGCCGGTGCGGCGACATTGCTCGCCGGCTTTTCCGATGAACAAAGGGCGGTCATGGAAGCGGGTCTCCAGGACGTCGCCGTCGACGGCGCCAAACTGTCCGCCGTCGCGTACCTGAAAAGCGCCACGGCGCGCGCCAATATTGGAACCAGGATGCGCGAATTTCACGAAACCTATGACCTGCTGCTGACGCCCAGCGTGCCGATTCCAGCCTTCGAAGTGGGCCTGGAATCGCCTGATCCCGCCGCACAGACCCGCTGGACGTCCTGGACGCCATTCACCTATCCGTTCAACCTGACCCAGCAACCGGCCTGTTCCGCACCATGCGGTTTCACGAGTGACGGTTTACCGGTCGGTCTGCAAATCGTCGGGCGCAATTTCGACGACGCCCTGGTGCTGCGCGCCGCGCGCGCTTTTGAGACCGCCCGCCCTTTCCAAATGCCCGGCGCGATCAACGTCCAGCATTAAACGTTTCCTCTGCAACACGGACACCCCATGAACGAACAAACCGTTAACCGGCTGAAAGACATCGTCGGGCCGAAAGGCTGGATCGACGCCCCCGACGACATGGCGCCCTATCTGGTGGATGTGCGCAATCTTTATCAAGGCGCGGCGCGGCTGATCCTGCGTCCGGAAGACACCGCGCAAGTCGCCGCCATCGTAAAGGAATGCGCGACCGCTGGAATCACTGTGACGCCACAAGGCGGCAACACCGGGTATTGCGGCGGCGCGACGCCCGGCATCGGTGATAACAGCGCCCCCGGCATCGGCGATAACAGCACCAGTGAGAACAGGGGCGACAACACCGTGCTCCTGTGCCTGTCGCGCATGAACCGGGTGCGCGATATCGACCCGTTGAATTATACGATCACGGTGGAGGCGGGTTGCATCCTGGCCGACATCCAGCAAGCCGCCGCTGAGGCCGACCGGCTGTTTCCCCTGAGCCTGGCCGCCGAAGGCACCTGTCAGATCGGCGGCAACCTTTCGACAAACGCGGGCGGCACGGCGGTGTTGCGCTATGGCAATACACGCGATCTGGTGTTGGGCGTCGAAGTCGTTTTGCCAGACGGCCAGATATGGGACGGGATGAAGCGGCTGCGCAAAAACAACACCGGTTATGATCTGAAACAAATGTTCATGGGTGCGGAGGGCACGCTGGGCGTCATCACCGCCGCCGTGCTGAAACTGTTCCCCATGCCGCGTGAAAAAACCACGATGTTCGTCGCGCTCGCCAATCCGGAAGCCGCCGTCACGTTGCTGGCCCGGTTGCGCGCGGCCAGCGGCGACGGCGTCACCACCTTCGAATACCTCCACCGTCTGTGCCTTGAGCTGGCCGTCGCCAACATACCCGGCGCCGCCGACCCCTTCGACCAGCCCCATGCGCATTACGCGCTGGTGGAGTTATCGTCCGGCGTCAGCGATGGGCGCATCGCCGCGTTGGCCGAAGACATCCTGGGGGAAGCCTTCGAGGCCGGTGAAGTCGCCGACGCCGTCGTGGCCGCCAGCGGTCAACAAGCCGCCCAGTTGTGGAAAATCCGCGAGTCGATCCCCGAGGCCATGAACCACGAAGGCGGCGTCATCCGCCATGACGTGTCGGTGCCCGTATCCAGCGTCCCGGAATTCCTCGACATCGCCACACAACGCACAGCCGAAACCATCGAGGGCGTCCGGATTGCGCCGTTCGGGCATATCGGCGACGGCAACATCCATTTCAACCTCGTCCAGCCAGAAGGCGCTGACCGCACAGATTTCCTGGCCCGCACGCACGAAATAGAAACCGTCATTCACGACATCGCCACCGGCATGAGCGGCAGCTTCAGCGCGGAACACGGCATTGGCCGCCTCAAGCGCGGCGAGCTGGCGCGCTACAAATCCGATGTCGAGTTGGATCTGTTCGCCCGCGTGAAAGCGGCGCTGGACCCCGACAGCGTCATGAATCCGGGTAAAGTGCTGTGATTCACCGCGCGATTCCACTTCTGATATCTTGTCGCACCACGCGGGTTTCGCTTGATTACTAGCGCGCTTGGATTTAGTGATCCTGTCATACGGCTTCGGCGGCGCACCCGCGCGGAGCAAAACACGAACAATTGTCCCAATATATGGAGTGATGTTGATGAAAGTTTTGGCGATTTTGGGCGTAAGCCTGATGATGGCGCTCGGTGGCGGCGCGGCCCAGGCCGGAGACGCGGTGAAGGGCAAAAAAGTCTTTAAAAAATGCAAGGCCTGCCATGCGTTGAAGGCCGGCAAGAAAAAGGTTGGCCCCAGCCTGCACGGCATCATGGGCAAGGAAGCCGCCAAAATGAAAGGCTTCAAGTATTCCAAGGCCATGAAAAAATCCGGCGTCACCTGGGACGAAGCCACCCTGGATAAGTTCCTCACCAAGCCGAAGAAATTCATGAAAGGCACCAAGATGTCCTTCGCCGGTTTGAAAAAAGAAGCCGACCGCGCCAACGTCATCGCCTACATCATGGAAGCGGCGAAATAAGACGTCCCTCTCGACAATCCTCGTAAAAACGCTTGACGCAAGCGCGAGGTTACCCGCGACTCTAGTGGAGCAACCGAAACGGATGGTTCCCATCCGTTTCGATCAGTTGCCCCACCAGACCACTAGGGCCTTTGGCCGCTTAGGGTGTCGTGATGTTGAAAGGACACAAATCCAGCGTTGACTGGCCGGCGATCCCCAGCGCGGCGGACGCCGAGACGCTGGCCCTGCTGTGCCAGTTCCAGGAATCGGAGTGGTGGTCCGGGGACAAAATCCTCGACTGCCAACTCCGCCAACTGGGCCCCCTGCTGACGCATTTCCAGCAGACCTCTCCGTTTTTCAAGAACCGCCTCGACCAGCTCGATGGCGATCTTCGCAATCTTGATCTCGACGCCTTCCGGCGCATCCCCATCCTGACCCGCACCGATATTCAGGAAGCGGGCGACACGCTGCTGTCCACCGCCATCCCGAAGGACCACGGGCGCCTGCTCCACACTGCGTCGTCGGGTTCCACCGGGCGCCCGGTGAACGCGCGCAAGACCGACGTCAATCAGGCCTTCCACCGTGCGCTGAACCTGCGCAACCATCTGTGGCACAAGCATGATTTAAGCGCCAAGTTCGCCACGATCCGCGGTTACGCGCCTGATTACGCGCTTGCGCCCGATGGTAAATATCTGTCGTCCTGGACCTCGGTCTATAAGACCGGGCCTTCCGTCGTTCTCAATTCCACGCGCTGCACCATCGGCGAACAACTGCACTGGATCATGAAGGAGCGCCCGCCTTACATCCTGTCGTACCCGCATAACTTCCACGCCCTGGCGCTGCGCTGCCGCGAGATCGGCGTGACGATGCCGTGGCTGAAAGCGTTGATCACCTTCAGCGAAGCGCTGTCGCCGGGCAAACGCGCGATCATCGAAGAAACATTCGGCGTGCTGGTCGAAGACATGTACAGCGCCGCCGAGGTTTCCATGATCGCCCTGCAATGCCCCGAAGACCCCGGCCACTACCACATCCAGTCCGAAAACGTCCTGGTCGAGGTGGTGAAAGACGACGGCGAGCCCTGCGCCATCGGGGAAACCGGGCGCCTCCTGGTCACCGATTTACACAATTTCGCCATGCCCTTCGTGCGCTACGAAATCGGCGACCTCGCCACCATCGGCCCTGCGTGCAAATGCGGGCGCGGCCTGCCGGTGTTGAAACGCATCTATGGGCGCGTGCGCAACATGTTGTATCTGGAAGGCGGCGAGCAGGTCGACCCGGATATCGCCGCCCTGCACCTGCATGAAATTGCGCCGCTGCGCCAATATCAGATGGTGCAGAAAAGCTATACCGATATCGACATGAAACTAATTCTCGCCCGCCCCCTGACGGACGAAGAAGCAAACCGCATGCGCACGCTCATCCTCGATGCGCTCGGCTACCCCTTCACGCTAAACCTGATCCCGGTCGACGACATCCCCCGCCACCCCAGCGGCAAATTCGAAGACTTCATGTCGGAAATGGGCCCCTGAAACCCGAGGCTGGGTAGGCGTCAGCGATAAATAATGCGCTCAGCTTATTTGCAGCCGTTAACATTTTCGGCGGGCGGTGGCATTCCGATCCGGATTATATGGCCGATGCGTGGGATTTACGGGATGAAATGTAGAGTTTCCGGCGCACGGGAAGCCGATTAACCGTTACATTTTAGAGGTGTAGGATGGTGGGCGCGACAGGGATTGAACCTGTGACCCCTACGATGTCAACGTAGTGCTCTCCCGCTGAGCTACGCGCCCGTGTTCGACGATTTCGTGCCGAAGCGACCGGGGAAGTACCACCAATTTTAGGGCTTGGCAAGCCGGTCTCTACGTTTACGCTTGAGTGGGCTCGACTTGGTTCGCGGCCTCGCCGCCGGGCGACGGCGCAACCCCTTTCAACATGGCCGAAACGTGCGTCGTCAGGTCCAACAGACCAAACGGCTTGGACAGGATTCGGGTTTTTTTCGCCAGTAAATCCGCCGCTCGGGCCGCCATTTCGGCAAACCCGGTTACGAACATCACGCGAAGTTCGGGATGGCGACGCACGGCGCGCCGCTCCAACTCGACGCCATTTTCACCCGGTAATTCAATATCCGCCAACAACAAATCAACCGCGTTCGCCGTCAAAATTACTTCCGCCGACTCGGCGTCGGGCGCGGTGTCGACATCGTGTCCGATCCGCGCCAACGCCTGGGCCATAAACACCCGCATCGCGTCATTGTCCTCGACGATTAAAATTTTCGCCATGCCCTGCATTCCATCGACTAAATGTGACCGGCGCACTCACGCCTCCCCGTCGAAACCAATTTAAGGCCCTAATGGTTACTGTTCGGTAAACGAATTGTAATAATTCCATATATCGCTTGCTGCATCCCACGTCATTTAAGTCGTCACCCCCTTAATTTTGACTCCTCTTGAATAGTCATCAGGCGGCAATTTACCATTTTTACTTGTTTCAGACCATTTGGCACGAGCCTTGCGTGGATAATTGTCAAGGAGACGCCCCCATGCGAAGCAATCAAATCATCACTGGCGTTCTGTGCGTCGCAACACTGGCCCTGGCGTTCGCTGTCGCGGCGGCGCCCGTCGCCGCCACGCCGGAAAAAACATTGAAAACAGCCAATGTTTGCGCTCGGGAAGCCGCCGCGCGCGAGCGAATCGATGATATTCCAGGCGGTTATTTGCGTGCGATAACCGTCGTCGAAACGGGCCGCTGGGATGACGCCCGCAAGGCAAGCTTTGCCTGGCCCTGGACGGTTACCGCCGAGGGGGAGGGCAAATACTATCCAACGAAGGCCGCTGCGATCCGCGCCGTGCGCGACTTGCGGGACCGGGGCTTAACGAACATTGATATCGGCTGCATGCAAATCAACCTGCACTATCACGGCGACGCCTTCGACTCGCTGGCGGAAGGCTTTGAACCAAGCCGCAATATCGCCTACGCCGCCGAATTTCTGAACCGGTTGCGCGAACGTAAAAAATCCTGGACCCGCGCGATCCAATTTTACCACTCCTCAATTCCGGAACATCAACAGCGTTATTATCGGAAGATCCGCCACACTCTAAGCACCATGGACGCCCATGAACCGGCGGCGCGACGGGTCGCCGCCGCCGCGTCACGGCATCCAAAATATACGCGACCCAAAACGGGACGCCTGCGCTGGAAACCAATCCCCTTGCGTCGATCCGCGCAAACCCATCGCTTCGTGCGAAAGGCGCCATCGGTCCCGAGTGGACAAACCGTCATGGCCAAGTCGACCGGGCCGGCGACCCCGGACTGGGCGCAACGCCGGGCTCATGACCCGGTGCGCGCGGCGTTGCGCCTGCGGCCCTTCAAACCCTGACGCCACCCTTACC
>JABJJH010000343.1 GCA_018660965.1 Rhodospirillaceae bacterium
CATGCCGCCCGCCGGGCTTTCCGCGCGGTCGGCGCGCCAGCCCCCCGTTTGGAAACTGAGCGCGCCAAGTCCGGACATGTTCGTTTCCACATGCATGATTGTTCCCAGTGATCCGGAATCGATGCGGTTTTTCAGCTCGGTCCAGGATGGCATGAACCGGCGGTTATGACCCAGCGCCAGCACCACCCCGGCCGCGTCCGCCGCCGCGACGGATTCTTCGGCGCTGACCTTCGTCAGGGTGAACGGCTTTTCGACGAACACGTGCTTGCCCGCCGCAGACGCCTGCACGATTTGTTCGGCGTGTTGGGAATGCGGTGTCGAAAGGACCACGGCGTCGATGGCGGGGTCGGCCAAAATCTCGGCGTAGTCGTCACTCAGCGGAAACCCCTTTTCCGCCGCGTAATCCGCCGCCTTGGATACGGTCCGCGTCATTCCAGCGGTAAATCGGATTTTGTCGCTTTTTCCCTGCACCGAATTCACCAGAACTCTCGCCCAGCCACCCAGGCCCACTATCGCCGCGTTGATCACGTTTTCTTCCCCTTGGATATTGTCTGTTTGGTTTGATGCGGCTATCCGTGCTGCAGCACGACACGGCCAATTTTTTCTCGCGCAACGATCATTTTCATGATTTGCGCGGTCCCGTCGCCGATCTCCAACCCGATGACGTCGCGCAGTCGTTGTTGATGCGGCAAGTCCCTGGCGTATCCCATCTGACCGTTCATCAACAAACAGTCGTGGATTATATCGACCGAGGTTTTTGGCCCCATCCATTTCGACATCGCGGCCTCGCTGGTATGCGCCAGGCCCTGATCGCGCCGCCACAGGGTCTCGAAGCAGATCAAGCGCGTCGTCCTGTATCGCGCTTCCGCTTCGGCCAACGGAAAGCTGACGCCCTGAAACTGCGCCAGGGGACGGCCAAAGGCCTCGCGTTCGCTGACATGTGCCCAGGTCTCATCCAGCGACGCCCGCGCCGCGCCCAGGCATTGCAGACCGATCAGCGCGCGGCTGTAGTCGAACCCCTGCATGACCTGGCGGAACCCGCCGCCTTCCTCCCCCAGCATCATGGCGGCGGGCACGCGCACGGAATCAAAAAACAGCGACCCGCGGCCGACCGACCCCGACCCGAGATCATCAAAGCGGGTCCGCGACACGCCGGGAACGTCCAGCGGCGTCAGAAAGGCGCTGACCCCGCGCGCGCCCGCGCCGCCTGTACGCGCGAACACCACCGCGACATCGGCCTGATCCGCCAGCGAAATAGAGGTCTTCTCACCATTCAGGATAAAGCCGCCGTCCCCGTCGGACTCGGCGCGCAGTCGCAAATTCGCGGCATCCGACCCACCGCCGGGTTCGGTCAGCGCCAAAGCAGCCAACGCCGTTCCGTTGACGATTTTCGGAACCCATTCCCGCGCGGCGGCCTCATTGGCGTGCGTGGCTATGATTTGCGCGATCAACGACCCCAGCACCTGCACATAGGCCGCATTCATGTCGCCGTGCGACAGTTCCTCCACGATGATCCCGACCGACACGCTATCCAGATCGAAACCGCCGAATTCCGCCGGTGAATCCCCCGCGATTAAACCCAGCGCGCCCATTTCCGCAACGACATCGCGGTCCAGGCATTGCGCATCCTCGCGCGCCTTGTAGGCCGGTGCGAGCTTATCTTGCGCAAAACGGCGTGCGGTGTCGCGGATGGCGTCTTGTTCCGGCGAAAATGAAAAATCCATAGCGGGCAAACCAGAAATTGAACGTGGCCGCATCTTAACCTGTCTGAACGCCTTGCCAAGCAAGCGTCGACGCGACGGCGGTCAAAGATATTGTTAAATCATGGCCACCGTGATTTCTTGCCGCCATCCGTTTCGCATCCAAGCAAGAGGCCTTTCATGAGCGAATACAATGCCAATTTCGGCCTGTCCGACGACGAACTCCTCGAATTGCCGACCGTCTTCGCGGCGGATTTGTTCAAGGACAAGGTCGTACTGGTGTCCGGCGGGGGCAGCGGATTGGGCAAGGCGGCGGCGGTGTTGTTCGCCCGGCTTGGCGCGACCCTCGTGTTGTGCGGTCGCAACGAATCCCGCCTCGACGCCGCCCAAACGCTAATCGCCGGACTTGACGGTGAGGTGATGACCCAGGCCATGACCATCCGTGACGCCGACGCGGTGACCGCAACGATGGACGCCGTGTGGGACCGGTTCGGGCGTCTGGATGTGTTGATCAACAACGCGGGCGGACAATTCCCGCAAGCCGCCATCGATTTTTCGGTCAAGGGTTGGAACGCCGTCATCGACACCAATCTGAACGGCACCTGGTACATGATGCAGGCCGCCGCGCGCAAATGGCGCGACGCGCAGGAGAATGAGCAACCATCGGGGAACATCATCAACATGGTCGCCGATATCTGGCGCGGCATGCCCGGCATCGCCCACACTTGCGCCGCGCGCGCGGGCGTCGTCTATCTGTCGCGCAGCGTCGCGGTGGAATGGGCGCCGTATGGCATTCGCGTCAATTGCGTGGCGCCGGGCTGCGTCGAGACTGAAGCCTTCGGTCTGTATCCGCCGGAAGGCAGCGCGACCTTCCCTGAATCCAACCCGCAACTTCACGCAGGCGACGTGCAGGACATCGCCGAAGCCTGCGTCTATCTGGCGGCGCCGTCGGGAAAATTCGTCACTGGCGAAGTCATCACCGTCGACGGCGGTCAGCAGCTATGGGGCGACCCCTGGCCCACGGGGCGCCCGGATTATTTCAAGCTGTAGCGGCGGCGGCGCATCGACTGTCCTTTTAGAAGTTCCTAATTCGAACAGAGCATTGTCCGTAATTTGCCGAAATTTGTACCTACCCAAGAATTATTTCTGAATTCACAAGATAAACTTGCTCATTGTAATTTTGTTTAATAAACTACCTACGCTAATACCTTTTATTTGGATGGATCATGACATTGAAGCATCGCATATCAGCTATTTGCGCCAGCTCGGTTCTTCTTTTAATTGGTGGATGCATTTCCACTCCATTCGAAACAAAAACCGCGCCAGGTGTTGAAACCCAAAAACCCGTCGCTTCGAAGCCTCCCGCCAATCAAACCGAAATAAAAACCGCGCCGGGTGCTGGAACACAAGAATCTGACGCGTTGAACCCTCAGGCCAAATGGGTCTTCGATATAAAATCCATTGATGCATTGGATGACAGCGACAGTTTGGGCGTTTCGATTCGCGACCTTAATAAGAAACCGTCGAACGAGGCGCAGAGCTACCTGGAGGATAAGACGTTCTTGTTTTTTTCCGAAAGTCATGGAACCCAAGTCGAATACTTGCATCCCGCAGGCGATTCACATCTCTGGTACCCTGGCAACCGTGGTACGGTCTACGGCAACTGGATATTCAAACAAAAAGATGGCCGGTATAATATCTGCTTCAAATATGGGAAGCGCACATTCAACCCCGTCACTCGTTCCCGGGGCGGAAAGTGGCGATGCAAAGACATCGCGGATTTTTCTTCACAGCTCACCGAGATAAGGTCAGGCGATGTTTTTGATCTCTCCTCTAGCAAGGTCCCGCACCGCCTGAGCCCTAATGGGACCACTCTCGACGCCCTTTTGTCAGGGGAAACCGGCACCAGGGCTCCGAAAAGTCTAACGCACCGGCACACCCAAGGAATATATCTTAGAAAACAAAGAGAGGCGCTCCGCCTGATAAAATCCGAGGAATCCGCTCAAGATGTTGAACGTGCTGTCTCTCTATTCAAGGAAGCCGCAGATGGGGGAATTGCACCGGCACAATACTGGCTCGGTAAAATTTATAATACCGGACTGTATATTAACGGGGCACAGGTTCCACAAAACAAAGTGGAGGCCGTTAAATGGCTCGATTTAGCCGCTTATCACGCTAGATCTAGAAATCGGAAACTTTCCGTTGCTAAAAAACGGGATGACATAACCGATCAATTAACGCCGCATCAAATTCTGGAGGCCAAGAACCGTTCGCAAGCGTGGATACAAAAACATCAACCCTATTAAACTTCCAATCCTTGCTCGAATCAATCGGCCTATACAGCGTTATTTTCACGGCGGCCAAATTTTTTAATCCAAGAGCAGGACCTTATGACGCGCATGGAATGGCTACGCGGTAATGGACAAACTGATTTCAACGGCAGAGGTGTTTGGGCCTATATAATTTCAGGTATTTTTCTCACGCTGCTTGCGGGGTGCATGCCGACCGGCCGTTCGGCGAATTGTGGCATTGTCGCGATTCCCGGATATAAATCCAGCGCCCCGAAGATATTAGACGTACCCTGCCCCCCGCCAGGGACATCGACATCGGTAGCTGCGGAAGCAATTTTGTATGCCGAACCTTTAGTTTTGGACCCAGGCGCCAAATGGGTCTTTGACTGGAAGACTATCAAGAGAATGGATGAAAACCATAGTCTTGGCGCCGCCGTCCATGACATCAACCAAATGCCGCCAGATAACGCGTGGGCCTACTTATCGGGCAAGACGCTCATGACATTCAGAAACTTCCATGGAACACAAATAGAATATTTTCACCCTGTCGGCGATGTGCATCTATGGCACCCGGGGAATAGCCGCACCGTGGATGGAGATTGGCAATTAGTTGCACGGAACAAACGATATAAAATTTGCTTCAGATATGACGGGAAGACAATTAAATCAGTGACTCTTTCACGTTACGGAAAATCGAATTGCATGGACCTTGTAGATATATCTGCGTCAACCAAGGAAACCCGGACGGGTGATATATTTAATCTCACATCCGGAAGCGTTCCATTTTCATTAAGCCCCGAGGCGACCAAATTTGACGCTCTCTTGACAAATAAATACACTACGCGAGGACAAAAAAACGCCGCCCCCATGCGCGCACTTGGAAAATATATTCAAAAATATACAGAAGCCCTGCGTCTCTTGGATGAGGGGGAGGATAGACAAAGCTCAAAACAGGCAATCGCGCTTTTAATGGAAGCCGCACAAGCCGGGTTTGCGCCTGCACAGCTTTGGTTCAGCATACATCATTCCGAAGGTTCATATGTGACGCGAAACGATGTTGAATCCGCCAAGTGGGCGGACCTTACCGCTTACCATGCGCAAACAAGAAGGCTAAAAATTATTGCCATGAAAAGACGGAATTACAGTAACAGGCAATTAACGCCGCAAGACAGAGTGGAGGCTAAAAATCGATCCCAAACGTGGATGATAAAATACCGAAAATAGAGTTTTACGGCAATCCCGCATCAATCAGCGATTGGCGATCCATGGCGAGCCGTTTTGGGTCGGCGCAGTTTTGGGTTTTTTCCCAGTTCGCGACGGTGAAGTCAGGACGTTCCACCAGCAGGGCCCTGGCGTGCTTGCACGCAACTTCCATCTCCCCCATGTCGGCGCAGGTCAGGACCATGTCGACAAGCCCGAACCCGGCGCCGTGACGGTTGTATTCGGTAAGGATGGCCAGCGCATCGTCAAGGCGCCCGGCATAGCGATAGGCATGACCCAGCACCCCGCGATACCAACCGGGGTCGAGCGGGTTCAGTTCAATCGCATGCCTGGCTTCGCGCACCGCGTCATCCGGGCGTTCCGCGAAGGTCAGCGCCAGCGCATAGAGCGCGCGTAAATCGGCGTGATCCGGGGCGGAATCTACCGCGCGCGCGTAGGCCGCGACGGAGTCATCGAGCCGCAGATAGCTCATATGCCAGTAGCCGAGCGCCGCCCAGCCGTCCGCGTTGCCCTCATCGATGGCCAGCGCCTGATCCGCAAGTTCTTTCGCCATGCGCAGCGACTCGTCCCGGTCGGGCGTCCAGTGGAATCGCCCTTCGATGGCGTGAACGCAGGCGAGCATGGCGCGAATTTGCGCCGAGTCCGGATCTTCGGCCAACGCCTGTTCGAAGCATTCGCGCGCATGGCGGTAAGTGTCGGCGCTTACGGTGCGAAACAGGCTGAGCCCACGAATGAACAGCGTCCACGCCGCGACATTGCCAGTCGTCGTATAGCGCAGTTTGGCCTGCTCGCCCTCGGTCAACTCCACCTGAAGGGCGGTCGCGATGGTCAGGGTGATTTCATCCTGGACTGCAAAGACATCCTCAAGGCCGCGATCATAGCGGTTCGACCATAAATGTTCTTCGGTTTCGGTGTCGGTCAGTTGCACGGTGACGCGAATGCGATTGCCGGACTTGCGCAGGCTTCCGGTGACGACATAGCGCGCATTGAGTTCACCGCCGGCGTCGTGCGCCGAAATCGCACGGTTTTTGAAGGTGAACGCGGAATTGCGCGACACGACCGATAGCTGACCAATCTGCGACAGCGTCGTGATCAGATCCTCGGTAACCCCGTCGGCGAAATACTCTTGTTCCGGGTCGCCGCTCAGATTTTCGAACGGCAGCACCGCGATGGCCGGTTTTTCAGATTTCGCCGCCTGTGGCGCCAGGGCGGGCGTCGGGATTGGCTCAGAGTCGGAGACAGGGACGGCGGACCGCACGGCGTAGCTGCGCACCGGCGCCAAAATATTCTTAACCGTCTGTTCGCCCATATCTTCGTAATCAAGGCTGAGGATGGTGCGTATCTGGTCATGAACGGAGCCCGAAATGCGAATGCCGCCCGGTTCGGCCAGGGTTTCCAGCCGCGCCGCGACATTGACGCCGGTGCCGTAAATATCGGCGCCCTCGATAATGATTTCGCCAAGGTTGACGCCGACCCGGAACTCGATGCGGCTGTCGGCGGGAATATTGACGTTGCGGTCGCGCAACGCTTCCTGCATCTCGACGCAGCTCTTGAGCGCATCGGTCACGCTGGCGAACTCCACCAGCATTCCGTCCCCCATCGTTTTAACGATGCGGCCCCGGTATTCCGCCATCTTCGGGTCGATTATTTCTTCGCGCAATTGTTGAAGCCGCGCCAGCGTCCCTGCTTCGTCCCCCTCCATGAGACGGGAATATCCAGCGATATCCGCAACGACAATCGCCGCGAGCCTGCGTATCAATTCACCTTGCGCCATGATTTTCCTAACTCTTCAACGATGTGGAGTCTACGAACGGGCGCCCCCGGTGTCCATGTTCACGCCCCCTTCGCCGCCAACATGACAACAACCCCGGCGACCGTAATCGCGACGCCCAGGACAAGGCGGCGGCTCAACGTGACGTGGCCCAGAAGCAGCGCACTGAACGCCAGGGTCGCCACGGGGTAACTGGCGACCAGCGGCGCCACGGCGGCGACGTCGCCGCGCGCCAGGGCCGCGTACATCGTCAACACCGCAATGCCGTTGCAAAACCCAACCGCGGCGAACCACCCAAACCCACGCCGGTCGCCGCTAAACGTGCCTATCGGATCACGCCACACGCTCAACACCAACACCACTGTGGCGGACACGATATAGCTGATAAAGGCGGCGGCGAATGGGTCCGGCCATGTTTCCAGGCCGATCTTGACGCCGGGTTGAATGATTCCCCGGATGAGCGCGGCGCCCAGCGGCGCCAACAACGCCCATCGGGACCACGCCCCCCGCCGGGCGCCGGGACCGGTAAACATCAACGTCACGCCGAACACGATGACGGCGATTCCCCCCACATCGAGCCAGCGCGGCGGCGCGCCCAGCATGACGGCGGCGAAGGCCACCGCGAAGACCGGCGCCAGATTACCAACGGCGCCCGCGACGTTCGGCCCGACCTGGCGATTTGACTGGAACGTCAACACCGTCACGGCGGCGGGGTACAAACAACCGACGGCAGCGAAGATCAACGCGGCGCGCCAGTCCCATTGACCAAAATCGATAATCGCCGGCGCCGCCGCCACGAACAGCAGAGTCGACGCAGGGATGCTGATCGCAGCGCCTTGAATAGGGAGACGATAACGCAAGCCGAATTGCGTCAGCACCAAGGCCAAGCCGAAAAACAGCGCGGCGGTCAGCGCCAGTACTTGCGTCGCATCGATCATATGGAAGACACTATCGCGCCGTTGTGGACACGCATATTACCGGTGCGGACGCGATACGACCAGATAAGGCGCCATCACGGGAAACGGAAAGACTTGCGGAAAGATATAGGACATCATGAATTCAACTGAACAGGCCGCACCGCTTAACCCCGCCCCCCTCAACAACGCCCATGGCGCGGTCGCGGATTTATATCACGCCTACACCACGGGATTGTTGATGACCATCATCACCCGGCGCGGCGCCCGCGCGGGCGAGGATTTCTGGTTTCACGTCTTCCGCCGCCAACATCTGGACATGTTTTTGCCGGGCCTGGAAAAGCTCGGCCTGACGCACCTGCCCGATGCGGTGGCGGCGGCGCAATATCATTACCTGTCCAACAAGATCGGCGGCGCCCCGGTCGAATATATGTACGAATCCGACCGCAAGGCCTGGGTCCGGTTCACGCCGCCGCGTTGGGTGTATGACGGCACGGCCCTCGCCGCCATTCCCAGCGAAGTGTCCCGCGCCCTGTTGCGCGGCTGGTACGGCCACAATGGCGAGGCCATGGGCAACCCACGGCTGGGCTTCGTCTGCACCGCCCAGACGATGGACGGGCAATCGGGCCTGTCGGGGTATTTCCGCGAATACGACCACGATCTGGACCCGGATGAACGGCTGATCTTTTCACCGGGCGAAGAACCGCCCCTCTTCGATCCCGCCGCCGCGCCGGAACCGCCCGCCGGAGATTGGCCCGAAGCGCGTTTGCGTAAGGCGTATCGCAATTACGCCATGAATTTCGTCAAAACCTCGCTGTCCGTGGCCCCGGCGTTGTTCGGGCCCGCCGAGGCCGCGTATCTGGGCAATGTCACGGGTCGTCTGATTGGGATGCAGTATTATCAGCAGACCGCGCGAGCTTTGGATCTGGGCGACACCGATACGAGTCCGGCGGCGTTCGCGACGTATCTCCACGCCATGGCGGATGCGCAGGACGACCCGATCGAGGTCGAAGCCGACGGCGACGCAATTCTGGTTCGCCAGCGCGGCTGGCGGTTGATGCGTGGACAGACCAACATCCCCGACGCCGCGTTCGACGCCTGGAACGGGCTATGGCAGGGCGCGCTGTTGGCGCATAACCGGTTTCTGGTGCTGGAAGTGTTGAACCGCATGGATTACGGCGACGATTGTTTCTGCTGGCGTATCCGCGAACGGGGCCCTTCACAGTTGTAAGGCCTGTCAGGTTTCCCGGGTCAGCTCCAGGGCGTAGGTATAGCGGCCTTCCGGATGGGTGCTGAGCGACACCTCGAACATCTTGCCATCCTTGCCGTAATACCGACGGATAATCGTCATACCGGGCGAGCCCACCTCCACGCCCAGCGGCTCGGCAACCGCTTTTTCGATGCGGGTGGCGAATATTTCCACCTTCACGTTCTGGATGTTTTCCTTATAGCGGCTGACGATCTGTTCGTAGACCGGGCGGGGATCGGCGCCGATGCCGCTGGAAACCCCGCGATATTTCGGAATAACGAAAATTTCCGTCCAGCTGATCCGGTACCCTTCCGGTTCTATGCTGCGCACGCCGGAAAACCGCAGCCATTTCCGGTTAATCCGGCACTCCAGCAATTTGGCCTGCTCCGCATCCGCCTGGATTTCATCGCGACCCATCACGATCAAACGCATTTCCGGCGGGTACTGCAACAATTCGTCCAGCGTCCCGATGGATCGCACATAGGCGGTGTTCGGGTGAAGGTTTTGAACGACGGTGCCGGACCCGCGCCGCCGCGTTAAAATGCCCTTTTCGTGGAGCTGCCGCAGCGCCTCGCGCACGGTGAAGCGGCTGACGCCAAAGCGTTCGCACAAATCGATTTCCGTCGGCAGCATGGAGCCGACGGAAAAACGACCGCCTCCGATCTCGGCCAACAATTCGTCGGCGATTTCCTGGTATCGCGGCAGCGTCATGTACTGTGCTCCACTTTAATCCCCTGACGACCGCAACCACCCAAACACCCCGCCGACGCCAAGCCACATTCTTAATCCCCGACGCGTCAATTTTCAACCACCGCCCGTTTTCGCTATAATGTTCCGGCAAGACAATGCCGCGACCGCATTCTCCGCAATCGACAGGATCTCCGCATGACCGACATGGACGATATCCCACCGCTGTCAAACCCACCAAAGGCGCATTCCAAAGGCATGGGCGTGCTGGCGGTGTGGACCGACGCGCGTCGTGAAAACGAGGACGCGTTCAATGACTGGTACAACCGCGACCACCTGCCCGAACGCACTGGCCATCCTGGCTTTCTGAACGGCAGGCGGTACAAGTCGATCTCGGGAACGCCGCGTTATCTGGCGCTGTACGACACGACCTCGCCCGCCGCAATGTCCACCAAAGTCTACCGCGACGCACTGGAAAATCCGTCGGCGTGGACCCGGCGCATCATGCCGTCCTTCCACAATTTCACCCGCTCGGTGTTCCAGATCGAAACCCGCCTTGGCGCGGGACAAGGCGGGGTTGTCTCGACGATTCGCCCCACCGGTGACCGGCCCGCCCCGCCGGATTTCGGCCCCTGGCTGGCCGATTCCGTGCTGCCCAAGCTGGTCGCGTGCGCGGGCGTGGTCGGCGCGGAATACCTGGCGGCGGAAACAACAAGCCCCAGCGCAGAGCGGACAACGGAAGGCGCCCTGCGCACGGCGCCGGATTCCATCGCGCCCTGGGCCCTCATCGTCAGCGGAACCGAACCCGGCCTGTTGCGCGCCGCCCTGAAAACCGCCGCCCCCCGCGACACGTTACGCAAACGTTCGGGCGGTGGATTGAAAATCGGGCTGTACCGCTTGTTATACGCACTCTGACGCCCCGAATTCCAATTTTGGCGCCCCATGCAGCAACCAGAAGACTTGCCAGAAGACCTGATTGAGGCCATCACAAAATGGGCGGAGGTTGACGCGCGCATAGTCGCGCTAGCCCTGGTGGGCTCCCATGCAAGAGGCAAGGCCAACCTGACCGCCGACATCGACCTTATTGTTGTCTGCAAGAACCCTCCCGAACTTCTCAATGATCAATCCTGGACACAGAAATTTGGGCCCGGAAAAACATCCGGCGTTGAAGACTATTCGCTCGTGCAATCGGTCAGGGTTTTCTACGACGATGGCGCCGAGGTCGAATTTGGCGTCACCAGCCTCGCGTGGACCAATATCCCGATTGACGAAGGTACGATGACCGTCATGCGCAACGGAATGCGAATACTTTACGATCCAGAAAAACGGCTGAAACGCGCGCTGGGCTTTGCCCAAGAAAAATCTCAAATGTAATGTCACGCCCCTTTTTTCAATATGCATGGATTAGCATCGGTTAGCATTTGGTCGCGCGGCGCGATGATCGTCCGTTCGACTAAATTAGGAATATAATACTTATTATTTGAATTTCAAGACCCCCTGCGTCGTTTTATTATTGGCTCATATAAAGGGATTTTCTGGTTTCCACTGATTAACGCAGCAAAATTAAAAGGTATATATGCCGATTTAATCGTGACCTTATTCCTATTTTATTCTATATGATCCTGTAGACAGTCCACGCCAGTACGGCGTTCACCCTTCAAACAGGAACATACCCCATGCCCCGTTACGATATTACCCGGAAAAGCCTGCAGCCCGTGTGGGCGGAAGATGAAGATTTCGGCGTCGTCCTCGAACTCGACGCGCCTGTGGGGGCCCGCCGGGGAAACCGCGCCCCCGACGTGAAGACGGTCGAGGCTGCGCTGGGCGCGGTGGGGCATCTGGACCCCCGACGCGCGGCGCGGCCCACCGGCGCCTACGATTCGGGGCTGGACGCCTCGGTGCGGACCTATCAGGACAAGGCGAAGCTCAAGAAGGACGGTTTGATCAATCCCGGCGGTGAGACAATCACCGGATTGTCCACGGGCAAGGCCGCCAACATAATCCCCAGCCGCCGCGTGGATGACGAGGCTGTCGGCGCGGCCAACCGGTTGGTCCGCGCGATGGGGAAAACCCGCGACCAGACCGAGGTGAGCAAACTTCTCGCCGACACCGCCTTGAATTATGGGGAGAGAGGCCAGGCGGAGGTGTCCCATACCGATTGGAGATAACTCTTTAAAGTCTTCATAAATTGCCACTCCAAACTCCAAAGTCTTAGATAGGTCTTTTTTACAGCGGTTTCCCCAAAACTCGCTCGCCCTCGATGGCGGCGTACCAAAGACAAGCGTCGCCAACGCCAAAGGCAATATCCAGCGACCACTTTTAAGAGGTGGGCAGTGTGGTTTGTGGTGCGATTTCATTCGGGTCCCGTTTGACGGCGATTAAGCAGACTACCAATAGTTGTGAAAAAATTAAACGCTTCGATGGCCCTGCCGCCTAAGCTCCACCGCGCGGTGTACGCCCGCGTCATGAGCACCGGAGACGACGACGCCGATTACAGAGAGACGCCCCCGGACGAGGAGACGCCGGCCGCCGTTACTGGGTCAATTCACGTCACAGCCAAGGGCAGCGGCTATTGGCTGTGACTCCATTGGCGAAAAAGGATAGACTGCGCGCTAGAGCTTTGAGGTGGCGACAATATTAAAAATAACCGCCATCGGGCAGCGACAGGGAAGCAGCTTTAATGAACCAGGCCTCGGCGTTTGTTGAGTTTCGAAATGTGCAAAAAAGCTATGATGGCGAGACTCTGGTCGTCAAAGATTTCAATTTATCCATCGCCAAGGGTGAATTCGTCACGATGTTGGGACCATCGGGTTCCGGAAAAACGACGTGCCTGATGATGCTGGCGGGCTTTGAGCCCGTGACGCATGGCGAGATACTGTTGAAGGGCCGACCGATTAACGACGTTCCGCCGCACAAACGCGGCATCGGCATGGTGTTCCAGAATTACGCCCTGTTTCCCCATATGACGGTTGCGGAAAACCTCGCTTTTCCGTTGAAGGTCCGCAAAATGTCGTCGGTGGATGTCGAGACGAAAGTCAAGCGGGCCCTGGAAATGGTGGAATTGCCCGGATTCGGCGCCCGCCGACCGGCGCAACTATCCGGCGGTCAGCAACAACGGGTCGCGGTTGCGCGCGCCCTCGTCTTCGACCCGGAACTGATTTTGATGGACGAACCCCTCGGCGCCCTCGACAAGCAATTGCGCGAGCAAATGCAATACGAGATCAAGCATATCCATGAAAGCCTTGGCGTCACGATGGTCTATGTCACCCACGACCAGTCGGAAGCCTTGACCATGTCCGACAGGATCGCCGTGTTCGAGGATGGCGTGGTCCAGCAATTGGCCACGCCCGCCGCCCTTTATGAAAAACCGGAAAACGCCTTCGTCGCCGGCTTTATCGGCGAAAACAATCGGCTGAGTGGAACGGTTAGGGAAATCGACGGCGACTCCTGCAAGGTGTCGCTCGATCAAGGCGGGATGGTCAATGCGGAAATGGTGGACGCCGGTGGCGTCGGCTCCCGCGCGACACTGTCCATACGCCCGGAAAGGGTTGAACTACTTCAAGAAGACGGCTCCATGCCAAACTGTATCTTGGGGCGGATAGAGGAACTGATTTATCTGGGCGACCATGTTCGCATCCGCATGACCGTGGCGGGAACGGATGAATTCATCGTCAAGGTGCGAAACTCCGCCAATCGCCGGGATTTAAAGAAAGGCGATGAAATGAGTATCGGATGGCGGTCCCAGGATTGCCGGGCGCTGGAACCGATTGACGCGTAGTTTTATAAATACGAACGACCTCCGCTCAATGTAAATTGAGCAAACCGAAACAAAACAGGGAGAAACAAATGAAAGCTTTATATTTACTATGTTCGACCGCCGCCGCAGTCGGCATGCTCCTTTCCCCCACGAGTGCGAGTGCGGGAGAAATTACCGTCATGTCATGGGGCGGGGCTTATACGAAAAGTCAGGTGGAGGCTTATAACAAACCCTGGATGGCGAAGACCGGGCACAAGTTGAATTCCGTTGATTCACCCAACCCTTCCGCCCCCATTAAGGCGCAGGTGACCGCTGGCAAGGTTTCCATCGATGTCGCCGATGTCGAGTATTCCGACGCCGTCCGCTATTGCGACGAGGGCTTGTTGGAACCCATCGACCCGAAGATGCTGCCCGCTGGTTCGGACGGGACCGCAGCCATTGATGATTTTGTCAAAGGCGGACTGACCGATTGCGGCGTCGCCAACATCGTATGGTCGACGGTCTTCGCATATGACAGCTCCAAGATAACGGGCGCGAAACCGACCACAATGGCCGATTTCTTCGACACCGCTAAATTCCCCGGCAAGCGCGGCATGCGCAAGGGCGCCAAGGCGAATCTGGAAATGGCGCTGATGGCCGATGGCGTGCCGGCAAGTAATGTGTACAAGCTTCTCGGCACACCCGCGGGGGTCAAACGCGCCTTCGCGAAGATGGACAGCATCAAGAAAAATATTGTCTGGTGGGAAGCCGGCGCCCAGGCGCC
>JABJJH010000354.1 GCA_018660965.1 Rhodospirillaceae bacterium
CGGCCCAGCACGTCCTCGACCGCGATGGGCCGCGTGCCACTATCTCCGGCGTCTCCATCCCCCACACCCTTCCTGGCCGATGTCCCGCTGGCCGATGTCCCGCCCTCGCGCAACTCCGACAGGCGCGGCAACCGCGCCAGGGTCAGGCCCCGCCGCTCGGTGATCGCCAGCAAGGCGCGCACCTCCTCGCCCCCCAGCCGCTCCTTGGTGAGGATCAACCGGCGCGGTCGGGTCGACGCAATCACCGTCTCAACGTCGTCCAGCGACCCCAACACCGCGACGCCGTGGATTTCCCGGCCGACCCGGCGCCCCTTCTCGTCGATGACCCCGACCACCTTGTACGGCGCGCGCCGGTCGCGCGCCTGTTCGCGGATGAACAATTCCGCCTCGTCCCCCGCCCCGATTAACACCACCGGCGTGCGCCCCGGGTCGTCCATCTCCAGCACATGGCCCAACCGGCGGTCCTTGAAGATGCGGTACAGGAAACGGGGACCGCCGAGCAGGATCAGCAGCACGAACCAGTTGATGACCGGCAGCGAGCGCGGCATGTCCTCCAACCGGGTGAGCAGAAACAGCACCGGCACGAACACCGCGATCACCAGGGAAACGGCCTTGGCGATGGCGATCAGATCGCGCGTCGACGCATAGCGCCAGACGCCCCGGTACAGACCGCTGAGTGAAAAAACCACCGCCGCCGTAACCGTGATCGTCGCCAACCCTTCCCACAGAAAGGCGTCTGCGAAATACCCGAAATCCGGACCAACGCGCAGATAAAGCGACAGCGGAAACGACGCCGCCGCCATCAAAACGTCATGACAAAACGCCACGCGCGATCGACTAATGTTGAGGCCCCAAATCATCCTGACGACTTAATACGGACACAAACCAAACCTGACAAGCGCGCGCTACACATTACCTCATACAAGACGGCGTCAGTGAGATAGATATCCGGCGCTTTTGCGGGACAGGTCCCTTCGTGGAGTAGACCTTCGGCCTGCCGCAACGAAATCGGAAACCGAACATACATCATCACCGCCAAACGGATGCTCCTGGGCGATGTCTTGAAATATTGGAATGGGCTTTTCATCAAGAAACGTTACGAAACCCGTCTCGCCTTCTCAACCATGATTTCCCTGACAGGGCAGCGTATTCCCATCAAGTATGATGGTTCTGAAGTTCGTCCCATCATATGGGAAAAACGCAGGATCTGAATCACATTAGTTTCAATAAGTTGGCGTGCTGGTTCACGAGAAATTCAATGGCATGAATTTCTCGATCAGGACACTAGAGCCAAAATTGATTTAGGTCATTCCCCAGAACTGGTTTGGGGGACATTCTGCGATCCAGAATCTAAATCAAGACGACCGCGATGACCTTGTGCGTCACCGCTTGCGTCGCTGAACCAATGGGGAATTGATATTAAAACGACGGATATAGTCGAATTCGCATCCGACCCGGCATTTGCGCTTGATGGCGATATGCGGGTGACGGGATGGAATGACGGCGCGGCCAGATTATTAGGATATTCAGCCGCCGAGGCGAACGGGCAAAGATGCGGACAGGTGTTGCAGGCGTTTTATCCCACAGGCGAACCCCTTTGCTCCATGTTGTGCGAGGGGCGTTCGTGCATTGGCCTTGGCGAGAAATGGAATATCAGCGCCTGTAAAATTCGACACAAGGACGGACAGATGATCACCGCCGGCATCAGCACGCTGGTGATCCCTTCGAAGGTGCGCGAAGAGGAACCGAACGAAGCGGTCGCTGTCGTGTTTCTGCGCGAAGCGGGCTGGGTGGACCCTGAATTGGTCGGTATGCAACCGCTCCGAATTTTCACTTTGGGGCATTTCGGCCTGGCCATCGCGGGAAAGGGCCTGGAGGTCGATAACTGGAAGCGCCAACAGGCGGTCCTGGTCTTGAAATGTCTCGTTAGCCAATTGGGTCGCCCGGTGCACCGCGAACGCCTGATTGACTGGTTGTGGCCGGGCGTCGATGCGACGCGTGGATGGCAACGTTTGAAGGTGAATATTTCGTTTTTGCGTGAAAAATTGCGCCACGCGGGGGCGGCGAATGAAACCATCGAAACCGTCGGTCAGTCCTATATTTTGCGAAGCGATGCGGTCTGGGTCGATTCGGGCGCCTTCGTCGAACTGGTCGCCGCCGGCTGGCGGTCGCTGAAGGATGGCCATGAATCAGACGCACGGGCCCGCTTCGAAGAAGCGCAGAGTCTTTATCGCGGCGAGTACCTTGAGGATAAACCCTATGAGGATTGGTGCGCGGAAGAACGCGAACGGTTGCGCGAGGTCTATCTGGACATGCTCGCCGGTATGGCGAAATGCTACGCCGAAGAAGGTCAGTTCATGGAAGCCGCCCAGGTTTGCAGGGCCGCGCTAAACAATGACCCTGGCCGCGAGAGCTTTCTCCGCGCTCTGTTGGAAAACCTGGTTAATCTTGGCCAAACCGATTGGGCTGAGTCTCAGTTTCATGAGTGGCGTCGAAATCTCGACGAAGAGTACGGCGTCCAGCCGACTCAGGAAACGATGCGCGTTTTCGCTCAGCTGATCGGGGATCAGACCATTGAAAGCTGCTAGCGAATTTTCCCGCCTTTGCAGTAACGGCATGAAACCAGGCCATGTTACCGGCGTGTTACCGCCGTGTACTAACGTCGGCGCCAATTGATTTGGCGTTGGTTTATGGGGGCGACTCATGGCGGCGTCGGCGGTGTTACCAGGGAGTAACCGGCTTGAGTCTTAAATATCACCGAACCTATCCCGCCGGGGTAGGACCAGAACATCCGACGGTAACTTCGGGATGGTTGATCCGGGAACGTCGAAATCGTTTGTCGTTCGCATTTGGCTGGAAGGCGAGCCAGGAACCAACCCGGAATGGCGTGGCCATGTTCAACATGTTCAAGGCGAGGAAGATCAATATTTCCGGAACTTGTCGGAACTCAGGGAATTTATCGAACGAATCAGCCATGTGCCCCTGCCGGTGGGGGATCAGGCGCAACCGAACGGTTAGCGGGTCATTATTGTAAGGGGTCAAGCGATGAAGAGAACGGTCTCGTCAAAAATTCCATGGTTGGCGGCGTTTGCGGTCGGCGCGGCGGTTGTCGCCTCGCCGGTTTTGGCGGCCGATTTCGGCCCTGTGCCGACGGTGAAGGTCGATGCCAAGAAAGCGGCTCTGGGCAAGCGGTTGTTTTCTGACCCCCGGTTGTCCGGGGACGCCGCGATCAGTTGTTCCACCTGCCATGTTCCCCAAAAAGGTTTCTCCGATGGCCTGGCGTTGGCCAAGGCCTATCCGGGATCGGACGGATTTCGGAACACGCCGACCCTGATTAACGCGGCGCAAAAGGCCGCCTGGTTTCATGATGGCCGGATCGGCACCAACCTCAATGACGTAACCCGGGAATCGATCACCGAGACCTATTCCATGAACATGGACATGCGTCTGATGCAGGAGCGCATCAAACAGGATCCGATTTATGTAAAGATGTTCAAGGACGCCGGTTATGGCGAGCCCTCCAACGGTTCCATCCGCAAGGCTATTCCCGAATATCTTAAAACGCTGACGTCGAGAGGCGCGCCTTTCGATACCGGGAAGATGTCGGACGCCGCCCAGCGTGGCTTCGAGCTGTTCAAGGGCAAGGCTGGCTGTTCCGAATGCCATTCCGGACCACGGTTCTCCGACGACGCCCCGCATAATATCGGTGTTCCTGAAAACCCGGAGATTTGGTCGAATCCTGCGCGGCATATCACCTATGTGGCGTTCAGTATGTTCATGGGCATCGAGAATTACATGAATATCCGCCGCGATGTTGGCGCGCATATCCGCACCCATAAGTCGGATGGTTCGGATATCGGGAAATTCATGACGCCGACGCTTCGAGAACTGACCTTTACGGGGCCGTACATGCACAACGGCGTCATCAAGACGCTGGACGATGTCGTCGATTTCTACAATCGCGGCGGCGGGCGCGATCCCAACAAGGACCCGCGCGTCAAGTCGCTTGGCCTGAGCAAGGACGAGCGCGCCAATCTGGTGGCGTTTTTGAAGTCCTTGTCAGGCGACCCCCTGACCGGGCCGGAGCACGTCTGGAAAGACAAGATCAACGTTAATTACGCGGCGATCGAAAACTGGTTGAAGCAGAGGAATTAGGAGTAGGGCTATGAAAAAGAGTAAATTATTATCCCTCGCGATTGTCGCGGTCTCCTTCGGGTTTTCTGGCTTTGGCCTTGGGTCCCAGGCGATGGCCGATGTAAATCCGCCGTTGGCCGCGCTCGGGCCGCCGCCGGTGCCTCACGATAATCCGCAAACCCCTGAGAAAGTCGAACTCGGCAAGTTGTTGTTCTTCGATTCGCGAATTGGCGGCGACGCGTCTGTATCTTGCGCTGACTGCCATATGCCGAAACAGGGATGGGGATTCAACGATCCGATTTCCCGGGGGTATCCCGGCGTCATTCACTGGCGCAATAGTCAAACGGTGATAAACGCCGCGTATCTTGGGAAGCTGTTCTGGGTCGGCGCCGCCAAGTCTCTGGAGGCTCAGGCCCCTGGCGCCGCGCTTGGTGGGGTTTCGGGCAATGGCGAACGGGATATGGTCGAAGCGCGGTTGGCGTTTATTCCCGAGTACGTCAAACGCTTCAATCAGGTGTTTGGTGATGATTGGCCCAAAGTGAACAACGTCTGGAAGGCGATGGCCGCCTACGAACGGACGTTGATCCACAAGGACACGCCATTCGACAAATACATGCGCGGCGACAAGAAAGCGCTTAGCAACCAACAGATGCGCGGGCTCAACCTCTTCAAGGGCAAGGCCAATTGCGTCGAATGCCACAACGGGCCGCTACTCACCGATCAAAAATATTACAATCTGGGCGTTCCCAGGGCCGAGGAGTGGTCGGAAAGCGGTCTCGCGCAAATCACGTTCCGCTACGAGCAATACGCCAAGGGCGTGACCGAAGAGCTGTACCGCAAGATCAAGGACGATGCGGGCCTTTATTACCGGACCAAGCAAAAGTCCGACATGGGTAAATTCCGCACGCCACCGCTGCGCTACACCGCCTATACGGCGCCCTTCATGCACAACGGCTCGTTCTTCGACTTCGACGAAGTGATTGAGTTTTACAACAACGGCGGCGGCTCCAACGACTTTACCGACGGCGTCATGGCGAAAAACAAGACACCGTTGTTGAAGAAGCTCGGGTTGAGTGACCAGGAGAAGGCGGATTTGGCCGCGTTCCTCGAATCGCTAAGCGGCGCCGAAATCAAAATGTCGACGCCTAAACTTCCACCCTATGCGCCGCTTCCCGCTGCAGCGAACGTGAACTGAGGGGATTAAAATAATGTCTAATCAAACACAAACGCCGGATATCGACGCGCCGCAATTGCCGTCGAAGGCGGACCACCCGGCCGGAAAATGCCTGATGTCGCGCCGAAAATTCCTGCTGTCATCCGGGGTGGCGACATCGACGGTCATGGTCTCCATGAACGGCGGCATGGCGATGGCCAAGGTCCCTGCGATCATGACCACGTACCCGCGCAAGAAGATCGGCAAGCTCAGCGCTTTAAAGACCGACAAGCCGGTAGGTTTTGAATACCCGGATGAAGGGGCCTACGCGCAATCCATGCTGGTTAAACTGGGCGTGGAAGCGGGCGGCGGCGTCGGTCAACAGAAGGACGTTGTCGCTTTCAATTACTTCTGCACGCACCAGGGCGGTGATTTGTCCGGCACCTACAAGGCTGACACCAAGTCGCTGGGCGCCTGTCCGCTGCATCTTTCGACTTACGATCTGACCCGGCACGGAATTCTGATTTCCGGCCAGGCTTACCAAAGCCTTCCGCAGGTTCTGCTCGAACTGAAAGGCGACGACATTTACGCCGTCGGCGTGTTCGGCTTGATCTTCGGCCGCTACGACAACTTGCAAGGATAGGGAGACACGAGCGATGTCAACGCCGTACTATATTCCAGAAACCGACGTTCCTCTCCCTCCCAAGGGCGCGGATGTAATCACCACGGCTTGCGACTACTGTATTGTCGCTTGCGGCTACAAAGTCTACCGATGGCCGGTGGCGGGCGCGCGCAACGGTGGCCCAAAGGCCAGTCAAAACGCCTTCAAGGCTGACTTTCCGGTTGATCCGCTGGGGCCATGGGTTGCGCCCAATCAGCACAACGTCGTGCTGCATGACGGCAAACCTCACCATGTGGTCATCATTCCCGACAAGGACACCAAGTTCGTCAATACGGACGGTGACTCCAGCCTGCGCGGCGGCTGTATCGCGCAGAAATGTTACAACCCGCAAACGCCGACTCGTGATCGCCTGAAATCGCCGATGATGCGGATATACGGCATTCTGCAACCCGTCCCATGGGATTTCGCGCTCGACGTGGCGGCGGAAGTGGGTAATTACGTGCGAACCGCGCATGGCGCGAATGCATACGGCGTTAAGACGTATTCGTATCAGTACATCGAAAACACATACGCCATCACCAAATATGCGCTTCGTCATGTCAACACGGCCAACTTCACCTTCCATGACACCCCGTCCGATGTTTCATCGACACCGGGGTTCCGTGACGCGGGCTTCGACAATTTCGGACCGGCTTACGAAGATTGGATGAACGCGGAAACCTTGTTGATCTGTGGCACGGATCCCTACGAGACCAAGACGATCCTGTGGACGCAGTGGATCATGAAGGGCATCCAGAACGGTCAGAAATGTATCATGATGGTGCCGCGCCGCACCGCTGGCGTGGCGTATGCGGAAAAGAATGGCGGGCTCTGGCTCGACATTAACCTTGGCACCGATCTTCTGGTCGTCAACGCGATCGCCCGGATCATCGCCGAGAACAACTGGCAGGACGCCGAGTGGATCAAGAACTGGGTCAACAATAAATGGGGATCGAGTTCAGGCTTTGGCCAGGGCACCCGGAATACGCCGTGGCAATGGCGCACGACCTGGGGAAAATTCCAGACCAATGGTTATGAGGACTGGAAAAAGTGGCTTCTGTCGCAGGACGAGTTCAAACCTGAAAACGCGGCCAAAGTGGCCGGGATCGACGTCAAAAAAATTCGCAAGGCGGCCGAATGGATGGCCAAGCCGAAAAACGGCAAGCATCCGAAAACCTCGATCATGATCGAGAAGGGCTTCTACTGGTCGAACAACACTGGCAACACCCAGGCGATCAGCGCACTGGCGATTGTCGTTGGCGCCGGTGGCAGGCCCGGTCAGGTTGTCGGCAGGGCCGGCGGTCACCAGCGCGGCGGTCAACGTGGCGGCAAGTATCCGCGTAATAAATCGCCCATGAAGTTGCCGGGACGCCGCCGTCGGGCTCTGGACACCGATACCTGGACCATGTCGGGACATACGCGTTTCGCGCATGTCATCGGCACGACCTGGATTCAGTCGATGTGCGGCTCGCAGCAATTGGCGAAGCGGTTCGAGGAACTGACCGTGGCCAATCCGCATCAGGTGCGGTCGTACGACAAGCAGGACATCATCGACACCCTCAAAAAGCGCGCCGATTCAGGCGGCATGGTGGTTATTAACCAGGACATCTATCTGGTTGATCCTATCGGCAATCGTTACGCCGATATCATCTTCCCCGCCGCGACCTGGGGTGAGGACACCTTCATGCGGGCCAATGGCGAAAGACGCTTACGGCTCTACAACAGGTTCTACGATCCGCCGGGTGAGGCGAAGCCGGATTGGTGGATTATCGCCGAACTCGCGAAGCGCATGGGTTTCGACGGCTTTGACTGGAAAAATTCCAACGATGTCGCGGAGGAATCGGCTCGGTTCTCGCGTGGGAGCCGCAAGGACTTCAACATGATCAAGGTCGCCGCCCATCGCGAGGGCAAGACCCTGCATCAGAAGTTGGGCGAATTCGGCACCAATGGCATCCAGGGTCCGGTGTACATGAAGGATGATGGAACCCTGGTCGGGACCAAACGGTTGCATGACACGACGCGCAAGCTTCCAGAAACCGGGCCCGCCGCAGGTAATGTCTTCAACAAGAAACTGACCCATTTCAACAGCCAAACCGGGCGTTGCAACATCCAGAAATCACCCTGGTCCCTGTTTTCCGATTATTGGACCTGGATGAAGCCGAAAGGGAAGGAATTGTGGTGTACGTCAGGGCGCACCAATGAACGTTGGCAGTCCGGTTTCGATGATCGGCGCAGGCCCTATGTCGTTCAGCGTTGGCCTGACAACTACGTCGAAATCCATCCCGACGACGCCGCGTCGCGTGGGATCGAGAGCGGCGATATGCTGATGGTCTACTCCGATCGGGTGCCATCCCTCAAGGAAACGACGCTTGGCGTTGAAGGCAGTGATTATTCCTTCAGCGGGCAGATGAAGGCCGGAAACGTCGAGTTGACGCGGGCCGCAGTCACGGGTGTCGCCATGGTCACACGCCACATCAAGAAGGGCATCATTTTCATGGACTTCCTGCACACATCTCAACCGGCGAATGCCCTGGAAGGGCGCATCGTCGATTGGATCAGCGGTAACTACAACTACAAGATGGGCGTCGCCAAGGTGAAGAAAATTGGCGAGTCGCCTTACAAGCATTCGTTCCGTTCCATGTCCTTCGCACCTAGGGACATTACCTGAACGCTCGTGCGGATTCGGACCTGAACAGCCTTGTTCAGCCGGATCCGCCGTCGCGTTTGGGGCTGAAATTTTTAATTACTCTAATTCCTGTTTCGGACGGTCATACATGAATATCCAACGAAAAACCCCATCACCCTCCGGCCACGCGGAGCGTACGACGGTCGCCCGCGCGACCTCCGAAGATGTATGCCGCATGATGACTGAAATTCTCGGTGACGGGGTTGATATTCATCGGTGCCTGGCGGCTCAGGCGCTGGGGCGTATTGGCGCGCCGTTGGCGGTTGGACCCTTGATCGAGGCGCTGCTGGATGAGGACAGCGATGTCCGCACCGACGCCGCCGAAGCGCTGTCGAATTTGGCCGACCCCCGGTCCGCCAAACAGTTGCTTGAAAATTTACTCGGCGACCCCTGCACGGAAGTCAAGCTGGCGGCCATCAAGACATTGGCGGCATTGCAGGATACGGCGGTGACCCCCTGGCTTCGACGGATTGTCAAAGGCCGGGATGAAGAAATCGCCTGGGACGAAGATGAGTTTTATGACAGCGGATGGGACGATTGGGTTGATGTTCAGGTAAAAGCGGTTGGCGCGTTGGCGACGCTGAACGCCGGTGAAGCCGTTCCGGACATCGTCGCTGCCATGAGCGACGAAAACGCACAGGATATGACCGAGGCGGCGTTCAAGGCGTTGGCGCGAATGGACAAGCCTGGAATTGACGCGTTGGCGGCATTTCTGGACGAAGAGTCCACGCGCCTGCGCCGTCGTGCGGCGGCGGCCTTGGCGGCGAGTAACGATGCGCACGCGTTGGAACCACTGTCGCGCGCCATTGCCGATTCTTCGGGCAGTGTGCGATTGGCGGCCATGCGCGCGCTGGCGGTACGGGCGCCGACGGACGCCCGCCTTGCGGTGATGCTCGATGATCCGGATGAAGCGGTTCGATGCGAAGCCGTGCGGCTTTGTGGTGGTCTGAACCCGGACCGTCTCCCGGCGATGCTCGCGGACGAAGTCGCCTCCGTCCAGATCGCAGTGTTGGCCGCGTTGACGGAAATTCCCGACGATGAAGTGTTGTTGGATACCCTGCGCGATAAAATGAATGAGGAGCCCACAGCGCTCGCCGCCGCCGCTGCAAAGGCCCTGGGGGCGATGGCGCCCGAGCATGCGCTGGGCGAAATTGTTGAGATTCTCGGTGACGCGAAACGGCCTGTGGATGTTCGGCTTGGCGCCCTGCAGGGATTGGCCGCTTCGGGTCGGGCAGTTGCGGTTCCGCCGCTTATTAATCTCATGAATGACGACGCGCGGTCGCTCCGCCTGGAGGCCATGTCGGCGTTGACGCGAATCGCCAGGAAAGATCCTGTTTGGCCGAACGCCGCCGGGACAGCGTTAATATTGGCGTTGTCCGACGATGCGGACGAGGCTGTGGAGCTGCCGGGTGAACTGGTTGAGGCGCAAGCCGCGAAAAGTCCGGAACCCGAAATGGACGCGAAATCGGAGCCCGTCGCCGAGGATGAGGTGTTCCCGACGTCCACCATCGCGGCAATCCTGGATTATACGCCGGAAGCCAAGACCGTGGACGCGCTCAAGATGCCCGCGGCGGGCATTGAACTGACGCCGGTTGATATGGAGCGTCTCGCCCTGGCGCGGAACATCAAAGGCAAGAGACGCATGGCCACTGCGCCGACGGTGAAACGGCCCGACGATGTCCGCCGGTTCGCCGCCCGCATTCTTGGCGACGTCGGAAAGCCTGGCGTGGCGTCGGCGCTCGAGACTGTTCTTGCCGATAAGGATGAAGAAGTCCGCATGGCCGCCGCCGATTCACTGGCGCGGATCGGCGAACACGCGGCGCCGTTTCCAGCGAGTGTTAGCGACGCGCTGATGGAAGCGCTGAAGTCGGCGAAACCGTCGTTGAAAATTCTTTTGATCCGCGCCCTGGCTGCGAGTTCTGCGGAGAACGTCATCGACGTGTTGAAAATGCAGTTAACCGATGAGGACAGTTTCATCCGTACCGAGGCGGTCCATGCGCTGCGCAAGTTGGGCCAGGTTGGCCCCGAAATCGAAGCGCTTCTGGAGGATCCCGATCCGTCTGTGCGGCTTGGCGCCGCCGAAGCGGTTGTCGGCGCGGGCGGCGAAGACGCAATCCAGCGGATCGTCGATTTCGCCTTTTCATTCGAGGGTTATCACAGTCGCCAGGCCGCCCGGCTGTTGCGTCGGCTGGACATCGGTGAGGCGAGCCAGCGTTTCATGGATGTGCTGCGGGACCCGGAACGAAAACGGACATGGTCCGTCGCCATTGAAGCGCTGAAGGAACTGAACATTTCAAGGCACGGCCCGGTCGAATTGGCTGCGGTTCGCACGGCACAATAATAGAAAAGGAAATTCCCCATGATATCCGGAAAATCGATCATCAGCTCCCTGCTCGGGGTCTTTATCCTGATCGCCCTGGCGGCGCCGGCGGATGCGAAACGCCAAAAAAAATACAAGGAAGTGGATGTCGCCGACGGTGGGTCGGTCGCTGGTAAGGTAAGTTTCACCGGCGCCGTGCCGGCGGATGCGGTCGAGAACATTCTGATCACCAAAAATGTTGATGTCTGCGGTACAGGCGAGAGGGAAGTCGTTTGGGTCGATGTCAAGGATGGCGCGTTGCGCGGAGTCTTCGTTTTCCTCGACAAGGTCAAGGAAGGCAAGAAATGGAGCAAACCGGAACTCGGGGCGTATCTGGTCAATCAAAAAGGGTGCCGTTTCCGCCCTTGGGCGCAGGTGGTGCGACCGGGCCCCATCGTCATTCGCAACGGTGACGCTGGCGTACTCCACAACATTAACGCACGGGAATTAATCGGCGTCGAAAAGGGGCGGGTCGTTAAGAAGACTCTCTTCAATTTCGGTCAACCGGACCCGGGCGATATCAAGGATAAGATCAAGCCCCGCCGTTCGAACTACATCGGGATCAACTGTGAAGCCCATAATTTCATGTTCGGTTTCATGCTGGCGCCGGTTCACCCCTACGCTGTTGTCGTCGGCGATGATGGCTCTTTCGCCATCGACGATATTCCGCCGGGGAAATACACGTTGACGGCCTGGCATCCCCGTTATGGCCTCAAGAAAACTAAAATTTCGGTAACGGCCAAAGGTGCGCTGAAAGCTAACTTCGCGTTCGCCGACTCCAAGTAATTGTGCTGGAAGACGACCAATGAAGACTGGGATGCGGACGATGGCGCAAAACTCAAGAGACGGCCTCTTCGGCGTCGGCGCCGGCAAGGGCGTTATCGCGAGATATAGTCTCGTCGCCCTGACAGTGCTGGGGCTAACCGTCGCCGCCACCCCGGCCTTCGCCCTGGAAGAAAACGTCTACCGTCAATTTCTCGGCATCGATTCTCGCCGGTTAATTTGGTTTTTGGCTCAGATGCATTTGTTTTTCGGCGCCTTCGTTCTTGGCGTACCGTTGTTCGCGGTCATCATCGAGGTCATCGGCTGGAACAACAAGGATCCGAAATTCGATAAACTGGCCTATGAATTCACCAGTCTCCTGAGCGTCGCCTATGCGACCACGGCGGCGCTGGGCGGGTTGCTGGCCTTCGCGTTGTTCACGCTCTATCCGACCTTCATGGGGTACATGGCCGGTATCTTCAAAGATGTCATGTTCATGTACGCCTTGTTGTTCTTCGGCGAAACCTTCGCGCTTTACCTCTACTACTACGGTTGGAACTGGTTAAAGAGCGATGTGCCGTTTTCGCCGAACATGCAGCGGTTGTTCAAGGTGCTCGGGCTTGTCGTCGCCGCGTTCGGACTGGCCTTCGCCTTCGGCTTCATCGGCCCTGAAATGCGGGTCGATACACGCTGGTTTTTCCTACTGCTCTACATCACGCCGACAGCGGTCGGATTGCTGATTATCAAGGATTTGAAATCCTCTCACATATTCATCGGCATTCTCTTGAACGTCTTTGGCACCGCCATCATGCAGCTCGCCAACAGTTGGGCCGGGTTCATGATGAGCCCCACCGGCGTTGATTCAGAAGGCGTTTTTGTTGGGACGGTCTGGCAGGCGTTTGAAAATATCCTGGCCACCCCGATCGCGATTCACCGCATGCTTGGGAATCTGGCCTTTGGGGGACTGGTCGCGGGCTCCTACGCCGCCGTCAAATTCATCAGCGCCAAGACGCCCGAGGAAAAAGCCCATTACGACTGGATGGGATATATCTCCAACTTTGTCGCCATCGCGGCGCTGATCCCGCTTCCCTTTGCGGGCTACTATTTGGGTCGCGAGGTCTATTCGACAAGCGCCGTCATGGGCAACAACATGATGGGCGGCGATTTTTCCTGGACCTTCATCATTCAGGCCATGCTGGTCGGTTCCCTGTTCCTTATCTCGAATTATTACCTGTGGAGCGGCATGACCCGTATCCCTGGGGCGCAGCGCTACTACAAATTCATCAAATGGATACTGCTGGCGTTGATTATATCATTCGCCATTTGGCTGACCCCGCACAATTTGCCCTTGAGCAGCCAGGAAGTTGGCGAGATGGGTGGCAGTCAGTACCATCCCATGTTGAAATATCTGGGGTTGATGCCGGCCAAGAACGCCGTCGTTAACCTGATCATCCTGGCGACGTTCTTTAGCTTCCTGCTGTATCGCCGCGGCAACATGATGGACGCCGTCTCAATTCGCGATCAAGGCAAGGGCGCGCGGATCACCATCATCATTGTCGGGTTCGCGGCTATCGCTCTGGTGGCGCAATACGCGATGGTCATGTTGAACATGGACCCCGCAGAGCTCGACCTGCCTGCGGATCGGGCTGAATACATTCGTATGATCGGCTATCTACTGGTCTTCGAATGTGTGGTTGGGGTCATCGCGATCATCCTCGCGTTGATGGATAAGGGCAAGCTGGGACAGGCGCTTTATCTCGGCGTTACCGCCTTTAACGTCACGATCTTCCTCGGCGTTTATGGCTTCGTGGTCATGGAGAAGGCGTCGCCGGTTCTCCGCAACGTCGCCGTATCGCAATTCCTCCAACTCATCAGTTGCCTGGTCCTTGTCGCGGTCATCGACGCCTTCCTGTTCAAGCGGGCCAAGTCGCTGGGCGAACTTCAATGGGGCAAGATGACCGTGCGTTCGCAATACGCGTTGTTGCTTCTGACATTCGTCATCACCATGAACATGGGCCTCATGGGTTTTATCCGATCGGGTCTGCGCGGCGACTGGCACATTTTCGGGGTTATGCGCGACACGTCCGAATGGGCGTACACGCCAAGCAATTTCGTCATGACGCAACAGGTCGGCGCCGCCGTTCTACTGTTCATGATTGGTTGCGCCTTTATGTTCTGGCTCGGCGGTCTGTCCTCCAAGAAGGCGGAGGATTGACGGGATGACTTCTTCGCCCGTTGCCCGAATATTTTTGTTCCTGCTCATCGTCCTGGGGGTCTACCTCTGGATTGGATACGCCATCACCGATCTTACCGGCGGCGGTCGCAAATCCAGCGCCGCAGTGGATATCAGCCCGGAAGGCGGTGAGGCTATTTATTGGGGCAAGGGGCGGTGCTTCACCTGTCATAGCGTCGGCGGGCAAGGCAGCGCGGTTCGCGGTCCCAACCACGGCCAGTTCGGTGAAAAATTCCCGCTGCCCATGGGCGCGCGTGCGGCGGAGCGGGCCAAGGAGCGGTCCGACAAGGAAGGCGCCGCGTTCTCGGCTGTTGATTATATCGTCGAGAGCATGGCCAGCCCCGGCGCTTATGTGGTCAAGGGCTACAAGAACGAAATGGCCGTTGTCTACGCGCCGCCCATTTCCCTGAACCTATTGGAAATAAAGGCGGTTGTCGCCTATCTGTTGTCGCTTGGCGGTGATCTGGACATGGAAGTGATTGACGCCAAGCCGAGCGAAATCACCCAGAAATTCTATGCCAAGATCGCCGCGGCTGCGGAAGCCGGGGGCGGCGATCCGGGCTTGGGCGCCACGGTTTATGACGACAATTGCAGCGAATGCCATACCCTGAACGGCGATGGCGGCGAGGTCGGTCCGAACCTCACCGGTATAAGCGCCAAGGGCCTGAAATTCATCTCGGAAGCCATCCTGCAACCGGCGAAGTCGATGACCAAGGGATTCGAGACTTATGTCGCCATTAACAAGGAGGGACGCCAGACCGTCGGATTGAAGACCCGTGACGAAGCTGGCGAGATCGATATCACCAAGGCCAACGGCGACGTGGTCACTATCGCCAGAACCGACATCAAGGAAATCAAGATCGACGACACCAAAAGCGTCATGCCGGACGACTTGTCCGAGGCGATGACGGTTAAGGATTACCAGGACATCCTGTCCTTCCTGATGCTGCAAAAACCAAAGCCGAAGCAATAGGGCGGGAAGGGTCAATTATGAAAAACATAAGAATTGGCAGTTTCCTCTCGGTGGTGATCACTCTGCTGGTCACCTACGCGCTGGTGAAATGGGGTATTCCCGCCGTGTCACGGGAAGTAACGACATTGCCATTCCCGTTGCCTGTTCCCGGCACCCTGATGTTCTTCTATATGGTGCTGACGCTTATTGCGTTGTTTCTGTTCGTCACGTTTTCCGACGAAGGCCTTGATGATTTTCTGCGCCCGGTGAAGAAATTTCTGCGCGGCGGCTACGGTAGAATTCCCCGCGCTGTCGTCTTAACGTTGATCCCCGTGGTGGCCGGTTGGCAGATTTACGAAATTACCGTTCCCAAGATTGAAGCGCCCGTGACGCTGCGCATTCAGCACCCGTCGTCTAATTTCCCGAAAGCCTTCGAAGACAAGAGAAACCCCTTCGCCAACCCGACGGACGCCGATATCGACGCCTTCGTCGAGCAGGCCAAGGCGAACGAAGTAAAATTTATTCCGCAGGTCCAAGAGGACATTGACCGCTGGTTGGAGGAAGAGGACCCGGAGCACACCCTGGAGTTCTTCCCTGTAGAGCCGATGAAAACGCTTCTGGCGCAATTGAAGTCCGGCAAGGTCGACAAGGCGACGGCGAAGGCGGCGCTCCTGGAGAAAAACCTGTTTGAAGGCCGCGCCCTGTACGCCATGAACTGCCGCGCCTGCCATGGTGACAGCGTTGCGGGCGATGGCCCCATGGCGGATGGGTTCAAACTCAGGCCCATCAACTTCACCGACAACGGCACCATCGAAACCATTGTCGAGGGCTACACCTTCTGGCGGGTCATGAATGGCGGTCCGGGGTTGCCGACGGAAGCGACGCCTTGGGATTCGGCGATGCCTGAATGGAAGCTCAGCCTCACGGAGGATGAGCGTTGGAAAATTATCCTCGCCGAATATGACTTGGCCGGGAAGACGCCGCGCATTCCGGAGGCTCACTGATGCGGATTGCTCTGAATAATTTAGCTGCGGCCATCCTGGTTCTGGCGTTCGCCAGCAGCGCCAGTGTGGTGGTGGCGGCTGACAAACCTAGCAACCCGATGCCCGAAGCGTCCGAAGCTTTGCTGGAACAAGGCCGCGCCACCTATTTCAAGCGCTGCAGCTTTTGCCATGGTTTGCTGGGGGATGGTGAAGGACCCGCCGCCAAATACCTGGACCCAAGGCCGCGCGACTTCACGCTTGGCACGTTTAAATTCCGAACCACGCAAAGCGGCGAACTGCCAACCAACGAGGATTTGTTCCGGACCGTCAGCCGGGGATTGCTCGGCACCGCCATGCAATCCTTCGACAGCGACCTGATCAAGAATGGCCTGAGCGAGGACGAACGCTGGGCGGTGATCGCCTATATCAAGACATTCGCACAGGAATTCGAGGACCCGGATTTGGACCCGGTGAAGACCGGCAAGGTAATTTCATTGCCCGCCAATCGCGCACCCTACGACGCCGCGACCATCGCCAAGGGCAAAATCGTGTTCGAGAAGGCCAAGTGCTGGAGTTGCCACGGCAAGCTTGGTCGGGGCGACGGCAACAAGGAATTCCGCAAGGACGATTGGGGCTTTCCCATTCGAATCCGCAACGTCACCCATCCCTGGAAAATAAAAGCCGGGAGCGAAGTCGAGGACATTTATATGCGGTTCACGACGGGCATAAGCGGCACGCCCATGCCGTCCTTCGTGAAGTCCCTGAACGAAGAAGACCGCTGGAACCTCGCCAATTACATCAAGTCCTTGCAACACAAGCTGAGCAGCCACCAGGCATTGAAGGCGAAGCCCGTGGACGGCGAATTGCCGGAAAGCCCGGCGGACGCGGCCTGGGATACAGCCGATCCTATGGATATCAGGTTGTCGGGTCAGGTTGTGGCGGCCCCGCGTTGGCAAAACCCGAGTATCGAAATGGTTACCGTGCAGGCGATCTTTAACGAAAAGGACATCGCCTTCCGGCTCACCTGGGACGACCCCTTCAAGGACGTCAAACATGATGAGTCGAAGGTATTCAAGCCCGTGGAACTCGCCAAGGTCGGCGCCTTCAATTCTTACGTGGAAGCGAACGGCATGGTGCCGAGGGCGTTGGAGACATTCCGTGATTCCATTGCGCTGCAATTCCCGGTGAAACCGCCCCAGGGTACGAAGAAACCGCATTTCTATCGCGGGTCTTCTTCCGATCAGGTTCACCTTTGGGTTTGGAAGGCGGATATGGACGCAGCGGGTAAGCGCGGTTCGGAAGAAGGCAACGCGCGCGGCTGGAAACAACCCATCAAGGCGCAGGCCGAGGACGGTCAGCAAATATCGGGCAAGGCGGTATGGGATCAGGGACGTTGGACTGTGGTCATGAAACGACCGCTGAAGACCGCCGATAAAAACGATGTGCAGTTCGAAAAAGGCGTATTCACCCCGATGTCCGTCAACGCCTGGGACGGGTCAAACGGCGAACACGGTCTGATCATGAGCCTTAGCACCTGGCAGTACGTCATCCTGGAGGCGCCGACGCCGATCAGCATCTACGTCTACGCCGTTTTGGCCTTTCTTGTTGTGGGCGGTGTTGGGGTTTGGCTGATGCGCAAGGTGGAAAATGAAGTTGAATCGGTGGAGATGAAATCATGAAACCAATCGTTACAGCGGCCCTGGGCGCCGCCTTTCTGGTCGCTGCGGCGTCACCCGGTTCGGCCGCCTCTGCGGGTAAAGCAGTCTTCGAGGCCAAGGGCTGCGCCGCCTGCCATTACACCGAAGGACCCGCGAGGGAAAAGACCATCGATGATCAACTGGCCAAGAAAGGGCCGGAACTCTGGTATGCCGGGTCGAAGTTCCAGAAGGCCTGGCTGGGCGAATGGCTCGCCGAGCCGAAGCCCATTCGCCCGATGAAATTCAATAACCTGATGGAGGAAAACACCGGCGGCCATCCGAAATTGGCTGGCGCCGATGTCGCTTCGGTCACTGACTTTTTGATGGGGCTCACCTCAGCCGATGTGTCGGCGGGGAAAGTGAAGCCGAAGAAAAATCCAAAAGGCCGCCAGATTTTCATCAAGAAAATGCCGTGCAGCGGCTGCCATCAATACACGGGGCGCAAGAACAAAATTTCCGGCGGACGCAGCGGGCCGTCATTGGTCGAAGCCGGCGTGCGTCTCAATCCGGATTGGATTCTGGCTTACCTGAAGAAACCGAAGGTGTTCAAGCCGGTGAAGATGATGCCGGTGTTCACGGGCCTTCTGAGCGACAAGGACATGATGAACGTCGCCCGGTACGTCGCCAATTTTAAACCGAAGAAAAAGAAATAAGGGAGGAGACCGATCATGAAAAAATTAATGACAATAGCCGCCCTTGCGGCGCTCGCCTCCCACCTCGCCATGGTCCCGGTTGGGGCGGTGGAAATCGAAAAGGTGTTCAAATTCTACTGCGCCCAGTGTCATGGCCTGGGAGGCAAGGGGGATGGTCCCAACGTAACCAAGGATTTTCCGGTCAGCCCGCGCAATTTCACCAACGCTACGGAAATGGACAAGCTTTCCGACGCGGATTTGAAAAACGTCATCCTGGACGGCGGTCCGTCGGTCAGCAAATCACCCATGATGCCGCCCTGGGGCAAGACCCTGAGCGGCGAGGAGGTTGATGGGTTGGTCAAACACCTGCGCACGCTTTGCAAGTGCAAAGGGAAGCAAGGCTAACGGCGCGCCTAGTGGAGCAATATGCTGGTGGTCTGATTCACGAAATGCTTGGGAACCAAGCGTTTCGATCAGACCACTAGAAAACGTAGAAGTAGAGGATCAAGAATATGACGACGGCGTTCACGGCCATCCCAATGAAGATGACGATGTCGGCGAGTCGTTTTCTGGTCTGTGACATGAAGGGACTTTATTCGACGACCGACTCGCGGATCATTGATACGGATCAATTCCACCGAATTTTTCCGGCGTTAGAACCCGGCGTTAGAAATGACTGAATCCGGGCGCGAACAGGACCGTTCCAGTTGGGCCGGGCCGGTCCTGTTTGTCATCGTGCTCGCCCTGATAACGGCGTTTTTCGTGTGGTTCGTGCAAGCCTAGGCGCGGATGGAGGAACAAGGACCATGGATATCAAAACCTACCTGCCGCCTTTCGCCGCCGCTTTCGTGTTTTGTGCGGCGGCGTTC
>JABJJH010000368.1 GCA_018660965.1 Rhodospirillaceae bacterium
CACAACACACACGATTTGAGCCGGAAAATCAGGATCGGCGCAGGCGTCGAGAAGAGCCTGAAGATTTGACCCACGGCCTGAAATCAACACACCAACCCGCAACCGATCATCCATCACAAACCCGCCAGCGTTACCGACGCATCGCCTTCGCGGGGTGTTATTTCGCCAATCTGAAACACTGTTTCCCCCGCCGCACGCAACATCGCCGTGATATCCGCCACCGCATCCGGCGCCACGATCACAATCATGCCCACGCCGCAATTAAACGTCCGGTGCATTTCCATCGGGTCAACGCCGCCCGCCTCGGCCAACCAGTCAAATACCGCGGGTCGATCCCAACACGCCGCATCCAGCGCCGCCGTCGCGTGATCCGGCAAAACACGCGGCACGTTCTCGGTCAATCCGCCGCCCGTGATATGCGCCAGGGCGCGCACCGACCCGGTTCGCACCGCGTCGAGACAGGACTTCACGTAAATTCGCGTCGGCGTCAGCAACGCATCGCCCAGCGAACATCCCGGTTCACTCGTTTCAAATGGCGCAACGGCGTCATAGGCGAGCCCCTGCATCTCCACGACCCGCCTGACGAGCGAAAACCCGTTGGCGTGAACCCCGGCCGACGCCAGCCCCAGAACAACATCGCCAATCGCCACATCCGCGCCGGTCAACACATTGGCGCGTTCGACCGCACCGACAGTGAATCCCGCAAGGTCGTAATCATTTTCAGCATACATGCCGGGCATTTCGGCGGTTTCACCGCCTATCAAGGCGCACCCGGCCTGACGGCAACCGTCGGCGATTCCCGAAATCACGCTTTCGGCCACGCGCGGCGACAATTTCCCGGACGCGAAATAATCGAGGAAGAACAGCGGTTCCGCGCCCTGCACGACCAAATCGTTCACGCACATCGCGACAAGGTCGACGCCAACCGTGTCATGTTTGTCGCATTCAATCGCGATTTTAAGCTTGGTTCCAACGCCATCGGTGGCGGCGACCAAAAGCGGATCCGTAAATCCGGCGGCCTTGAGGTCGAACAGACCGCCGAAGCCGCCAAGGGCCACGTCGGCGCCGGGGCGCATCGTCGCGCGCGCCAGTGGACCTATCGCCTTCACCAACGCATTACCGGCGTCGATATCGACGCCAGCGTCGCCGTAGGTCAGGCCTGAACGTGGCGCATTGGGTTTGGGGGGGTCTGCAGCTATGGCGTCCTCACGGGATTTCACGATATAAAAGTGGTCGGAAGATACTTGATCCGGAAAGGTTTGCAATGCCACAAAACTTGGGCGGACGCCATGCCACGCCGATTGCGGTTTTCGCCGTGATTTTGGGCATGGCGTTTGGCTTATGCGCGATCCCTGACAGCGCCTTTGGCGCGGAAAAAAGCGTCTTCGACGTCGAAGGCGTCGCGGTGGACGCACGCGCGCAAGATGAATTGGCCGCAAAGGCGCGCGGACTAGCCGCCGCCAAGCAGAAAGCCCTCCAGTTGTTGCTCATGCGATTGAGCCCCGGCGCCGATCACGACCGGCTCCCCGACGCCACCCCCAAAGCGTTGGACGAATTGGTGCGCGACTTTTCACTGGCGGCCGAACGATTCGGCGGCGGGCGATACCTGGCCAAATTGACGGTTCGGTTTAATCCCTCGGCAGTTCGGAATCTACTGCGCGATCAGGACATCCCCTTCGCGGAAACCAAATCACTTCCTGTGCTCGTACTGCCCGTTTACCGGCTCCATGGGACCGATCTTCTTTGGGACAACCCAAACCCCTGGTTTGACGCCTGGCGGCGTGTGCTGAAGGAGGACCCCCAGGGGGGAGATGGACTCCTGCCGCTTGTTTCCCCCCGTGGCGACCTGTCTGACCTGACCGTCATCAGCGCGGCGCAGGCGTCGAACGGCGACGCCGCGAAGCTGAAAACCATCGCGCGAAAATACAAAGCCGTCAGCGTGCTGGTCGCCATCGCGACGCCCCGAATAATTCAAGGCGGATCATCCGACGCGCTGTCCGTGTCGGTTTCACAATTCGGTCGCGAACTTGACGGCGCCCCAAGCAACGGTCGGGACGGCGCGACGACTATCAAGCAATTCGGCATTCACAAGGACGAAACCAGCCAGGATTTCTTCGCGCGCGTCGCACGACAATTATTCACAAGTGTTGAGGAAGCCTGGAAAAAGACCAACTTTCTCAGCGAAAGCGTCGAACAAAACCTCATGATCACAGCACCATTCCCGGGTCTCAAGGAGTGGCTTATCCTTCGCCGTCGTCTGGATGGGGTGGCGCCGGTGCGACATTTCGACATCGCGAAATTATCCATTCACCAAGCAACCCTCGCCGTACGTTTCATCGGTGATCTGGGACAATTGAAAATCGCCATGGCGCAACGGAACCTCGACCTGTCATATTCACGCGACGATGATCAATGGGTGATGCAATTACGCGATGCGCGTCAAAATAATCTGACGCCAAAATAAAATGTCGAATGGGAAACATCGCGTAACTGGGAGGCTGGCGGCACGTGAAGCTAAATGCAATCGCTGAAAATGCGCCGAACCTGATCACGCTCGCGCGGATTTGCGCCGTGCCCTTGCTGGTGTGGCTCATTTTGAGCAATCACTTCGCGGCGGCGTTTTGGGTCTTCGTGGCCGCCGGGATTTCGGATGCTTTGGACGGCTTTATCGCCAAACGCTTCAACCTTGTCACGGTGTTAGGCGCGTATATGGATCCTGTCGCGGACAAGGCGCTGCTTGTAAGCGCTTACGTCACGCTGGGACATTCCGGCCATATCGACACATGGCTGGTCATACTCGTCGTGTTTCGCGACGCCCTTATAATCGGCGGGACGATTCTGTTTCACACGCTGGACCGGCCGGTGTCGATGCAACCGTTGATGATCAGCAAACTCAACACAGCGGTGCAGATCGTGCTTGTCTGCGTTGTCCTTGCTGAAATTGGTATTGGGGCTCCCACATTTGATTTGCTGCCGGTCTTGACGATTATCACCGCGGTCACAACCGTCGCCTCTGGCGTTGCCTATTTGTGCCGCTGGGTCTTTGACATCCGCCTATCGCCCCGATGGCGGCCTGAAAATCTTATCGCACCCGACCGCCAAAATCTCAATAAAAGGAACCCCATGAGGGACAATCGATGACGGTTCGCCAACAAGCCTGGTCATGGGGCGTCGCCTTCGCGGTTTTTCTGGGGCTCCTGTATCTGCTGGGCGATATCCTGACGCCGTTCGTCGCAGGCATGGCGATCGCCTATTTACTCGACCCCGCCTGCGACCGACTGGAGGGCATGGGATGTTCGCGGATCGTCGCGACCTGCATCATCACGGGGACGTTTTTCATCCTGGCGATCGTGCTGCTTTTATTGCTCGTTCCGCTGATCACGGCGCAAATCGTCAATTTCGCCCAAAATATTCCCGACTACACAACCGCGCTTCGCGAAAAAGCAGTCTTCGTCATCGGACTTCTGGAAAGCCGTCTTGGCCCCGATGAACTCGCCCAATTGCGCGACGCCTTCAGCGCCGTATCGAGCGATGTCGTCAAATTTTTCCTGAGTATGGCCGGTGGACTCGCCAGCGGCGTGGAATCCTTGCTAACCTTGGCGTCCCTGGCGCTCATCACCCCCATCGTCACGTTTTATTTGCTGCGCGATTGGGACCATATCGTAGCGAAAGTCGATGGATGGTTGCCGCGCGCAAGCGCTGATGTCATTCGCACGCAAATCAGGCTCGTGGATGACACGCTGTCCGGGTTCGCGCGCGGGCAGGCCACGGTCTGTATCCTGCTCGGCTCTTTTTATGGCGTTGGGCTCTTGCTGGCTGGTCTCGATTTCGGGTTTATCGTCGGTTTCCTGACCGGGTTGATTTCCTTCGTCCCCTATTTCGGCATGCTGGTCGGTCTTATCGCTGGCCTGGCGATCGCCATCGCGCAGTTTGGTGAGATTGCGCCGGTGGCGATCGTCGCGGCTATTTTTGCGGCGGGCCAATTGCTCGAAGGCAATGTGCTGACGCCAAAATTGGTCGGCGACCGGGTCGGG
>JABJJH010000215.1 GCA_018660965.1 Rhodospirillaceae bacterium
ATTTGTACTGGGGCGACAAAGCCGCCATGGCCGAAGGCAATCCGGTGCTCATGCTGGAAAACGGCGAGGCCGTGAAAACCCCGCCCGCCATCTGGGTGCAAGGACGGCCCGACCCGGTGCACGACTACCGCGACCCGGACTCGCCGCTGGACCTCAACGAACCCGAACGGTTCGCAACGAACTACCGCAACGCCGGCGGCGAAATCGACATCGTGGACATCGAATTCGCCACCCGGAATTCGGACTTGTCATCGGAACCGCTGGCGGCGTTTTTCCAGAAGCATTTGTAGGTGGATAGAACGCCGTCGTCATTCTTGCGAAGGTGTTGTGTCCCAGGTGATTGTGTAGGGCGAATTATGCGTCAAAGGCAGGAATCCATGACCGTCAAGCATGAAACAGCCTTGTGTTTACATGCTGGCCAGCAAAGCGAACGGGACCCTGTATATCGGCGTCACGAGTAACCTTGCAAAACGAGTCCATGAACACAAAAGTGAGATGGTCGACGGCTTCACGAAAAAATACGAGGTCCATAGCCTCGTTTGGTACGAAGTCCATGAAACCATGGAAAGCGCAATCGTGCGTGAAAAGCAGATGAAAGCTTGGAAGCGGTCCTGGAAGCGTCGCGTTATCGAAGAGAGTAATCCAGATTGGCGCGACCTGTATCAGGTGATTGTGTAGGGCAAATTATGCAGCAAGGGCTGGATTCCTGCCTGCGCAGGAATGACGGGTGTTCGGGAGCCGGGATGCTCTGCAAACGAATGATGCTTTCTCAGTTAACAAAATTAACCCTCCATCGTCATTCCTGCGAAGGCAGGAATCCAGGATGCCGGTTAGGCGTCAGGCTGAGTTGAACAAGTTTCGGGGACACAGTAATTATCTTCGGGGTTCCGAGGGAAGAAGCACTGAAATTACAACCAAAACCCGTATGTTTGGCCGGGTTCCTAGACTCCTGCCTGACCTTCTCCTAAAGACCACAGAATTCCGGGGCCTAATGAAGAGGCTGCGCCCCATGGCGCCGCCGGATTTCGCGTTCTTAATTGCCCTAATATTAGTTTGAAAATTTTCCCGGCGCTCTCTTGAATGTTCCTTAATTATGATTATATACCTATTTTATGTCGGCCCGCACGCAAGCGGGGCGACGGCTGAAATGCTAACCGATGCATACTCATGCATACCGAAAAGGGGCGCTGGACATAACATTTCATTAATCCCCCAAACCGGAGATGCGGTTTGATTCATGGAATGTAAGGAATGGGGTGGCGCGTTGGCGCCCGAGCAAGACGGCGTGGGATGGGGCGTCGGGTGAATCGTCGAAGACCACGACACCCCACATGATCGCCATAAACGGACGGCGGTTCAAACCTGTCTGCTACCCGCTGTCCGTCGAAGCATCGGCGCCAGGGTTGCGACTAATACGACACTCCCTAACATCAGTGGATAGGTGAAGCTGTTTGTGGCGTGATACATCCAGCCAGCTGTCAAAGGACCGATTATTTGGCCAAAGGCAAATGAAGACGTCATCGCCGCTACGTGGTGTTGGGCTCTGAGCCCGCCGATCCGATGGGCTTCTTTGATGCCCGCCATTGTTATCACCACGAAAGTGCCTCCAACGCAGATTCCCCCAATGACAACCGACAGGATATGCGGCCACACAGCTGGCAAAAACAGGCCGACAGCCATGATAAGCTGGCTTGAGATCCAGATTTGACGGTTAGAGAGAAACGTATGGAGCCATGCCGCGAGCAAAGTCGACAAGCTGGCAGCCAACCCAAATGCGGGCCAACTCCAACCGAAGACGAGCGGTGACGACATGGTTTGCTGCGCCATGATCGGCAAATACGTTGCAGGAATAATGTAACCGGCGCCCATTGCGCCATAGGGCAGGATAATCCGCCAATCCAGAGGCGATTTTGTTTCGTCAACAGTGCTCTTGCCGGGGGTTTTGAAAAATGTCGGCCCGCCGACCAGAAATAAAATAGCGACCGTCGCGGCCAAAGTCATAACGCCAAAACTCCGCCAGCCCCACCAGCTTGGTGAATCTGTAACCATGATCAGAAGTGACGCGAGTCCAACAATCACTGTGCCGCCGCCGACGCCTGCGAACACCCAGCCCAGCAAATCCGGGCGGCCGGATTCTGTCAGATGTTTGACAAAGTGGGTGCTTATCACAACGAGGACGAGGGCGCTGCACAAACCCGCTAACCATCGCGCAAAAAGCCAAATCGCGTAAGAGTTGGACAAACCCATCAACACTGTTGTCAGGCCAATTGCAGCAAGCGATATAAACAGCGTCGGTGCGGGAGATGATGCCAGACGCCCAGCCAGCAAAGCGCCCATCATGTATCCAACAAAATGTACCGAGGCGATAACCCCGCCGTCGGCGATGGTCAAAAGCCCCTCAGTCCGCATGACGGGAAGAAGCGGGGTAAAAGCAAAACGGCCAATTCCCATCGAGAATACGAGAGTGGTGAAGCCAGCGAGCGCGATACGCAGGGGCGTAATTTTAGGTGTCATGGGAGGAGAGCCGCCCGACGTGAAGTCTCCACTGATAATGTATTCATAACGAGCTCACCATGATTGCGAGGGTATACAACTTGGAAACCTATTTGGGCGTGGAAAGGAATGTTACGGTATTGACCGAAGTGTTGAGACGTCGGAAGCTTTAAACTGCTGTCAGCCGCCAAGGGGCCGGTAATGGCGGACAACGCCACATTTGCGGCGGTCGCGGCGTTCACGAAACTAACGTCACCGCATGGCCAGAACCGTACTCTCCCCACCACCGCCATCTACCGGTTGCGCGGGAAGGGGCGTTCCGTGGCGACGCCGACGCCGCGCACGTTTTCGCGCCAGAACGCATACAGGCCGCTGCCGACAATCAGGGCGATGCCCAGCAGCGCGATGACGTCCGGCCAATCGTCGAAGACCACGACGCCCCACATGATCGCCATGGGCAGGACGATGTATTCGAACGGCGCGACCGCCGTCGCTTCCGCCAGCCGGTAGCCTTGCGAGATCAGATAGGCGCCGAAGGCGCTGAGAACGCCGACCCCGATCATTACCGCGCCGTCGATCTGGGTTGGCGCGGTCCAGGCGCGCAACAGGAATTGCAGCGCGGGGCCTTCGACTCCCTCGGCGAAGCGGCCGTCTCCCGCGATGGCGCCGCTCGCCGCACACACGGCTACGAACGTGACCTGGACGTAGAACGCCATGGTCGACGCCCGCTCGGTCGCGCCAAGTTTCCGCGCGGTGATTTGCATGGCGGCGTAGGCGAAGGCCGCCAGCACCGGCGCCAGCGCCGCGTAGTGGAAGGCTTCCGTTCCCGGGCGAATGACGATGACAACGCCGATCAAGCCGGCAAGGACCGACAGCCAGCGCCGGATGCCGACGCGTTCCCCCAGAAACGGGACCGACAAGGCGGTGATGAACAGTGGCGCCACAAAGAAGATCGCCGTCGCATCGGCAAGCGGCAGGACGGCGATGCCGACGAAAAACGCCATGTTGGCGATGACGACGCAAAACCCGCGAAACAGATGCAAGCGCCAGCGCCGGGAGCGCAAATTGTGGTAGCCCCCCTCCAACGGCATGAAGACGCCAAGGATGATGACGAGCGCGACGGTGGCGCGAATGAAGACGATCTGGTGCAGCGGATAGGCGCCGCTCAACGTCTTTATCAACATGTCGGAGGTGGAAAACGTCGCGCCCGCCGCGAGGACACAGAAAATGCCGCGAATGCTGGACCGCATCAGGTGTTGGTTCTCCATACGGGACATGAGAAGCGAAGTGGCCGCGCAATGAAAGGCCTAATCATTGGTCGGGAGCCATCCCATGGCGGGGGGCCATCCCGTGGTCGGGGGCCATCCCGTCTGGACCTGACCGTCGCAACCTGCTGCAATGGCCACAACATTTTCTGCGCAAAGGAACGCCGCCATGCCCGTTATCGATTCTCAAATCCACGCCTATGCCGCCAATACGCCGGATCGGCCTTGGAACACGACGCCGAACTGGCCCGCCAGCGCGAATGGCGAGGAAATGGTGGCGGCGATGGATTCGCTCGGCATTGACGGCGCGATCTTCGTCAACGCCTTTTCCATGTATCAATACGATTCAAGTTTCGCGGTCGAGGTGCAACAGGCCCATCCCGGCCGGTTCGCGCTCATCAAGCCGGTTGATCCGACCGACCCGGCGGTCGCCGATGTGATCGCGGACTGGAAGAAGACGCCGGGCACGGTCGGCATTCGCGTCCGCTTGACCCATGATCCGGAACGCGGGGCGGACGATCCGGCCCTCGATTTGATCCTGCGCGAAGCCGTGCGCCATGACTTTCCCGTTAATGTGCTCTTCTGGGGCATGGTGGATGCGGGGACGGCGCTGATCGATCGCCACCCCGACGTTCGCTTCGTCATCGACCATCTGGCCATCGTGCAGCCTCGCACGCCGCCCGCCGCGCCGGAACCCTGGGCCGATTTGCCGAAGGTGCTCGCCCTGGCCAGTCGCCCGAACGCGGTCATCAAGGTTAGCGGCGCGTGCACGCTGTCGCACGAACCGTTTCCGTTTCCGGACATCTGGGACCCACTCGCCCGCGTCTTCGACGCCTGGGGCCTGGATCGCTGTTTATGGGGCACGGACTGGACCCGCGCGCACGCGGTCGTGAACTACGAACAGGCGGTCGAACCGTTCCGCCTTACCGATCGTTTGAGCGATAGTGACCGGGCGATTCTGATGGGCGGGGCGTGCGCCAAAACCTATGGCTGGACGCCGGAGAAAGGGTAAGGGCGCGTCCTCAAACAGGGCGGCGCGGGCTTGCTTGTTAACAACCCGAGTTGTCTTCACCCCAAGGCAGTTTTGTTTTGCAGAGGATGGCGCCGGTCAGCTTGGCTTTGTCCATCAACGCCGTGGAGAGGTCCAATCCCGTCAGGTTGGCGCCTCTCAATAAGGTCTTGTTGAAGGTTGTTTTCGTTAGCGTGGCGCCCCGCAAATCCGCCCCGCGCATTTTCGCGCCGATCATAAAAGCCATATCCAGTTTGGCGTTCCGTAAGTCACCCTTTCTCAAATTGGCTAGATCCAGATCGCATTTGGGGCATTCATTTGTCGCCTCCAGTTTCGCTAAATCCTTGCTCGAAAAGGCCCAGGCGGGCGTGACGAACCATAAACCGCCGATCAATAACCCGCCGGTCAAAAACCCGATGACGACCAACAAAGCGTCTCTCATCTTTGGTCCCCTCCTGTCCTATCGCGAGATATTCGGCAGGACTTCTGTTTCCAGCAAATCCTGCGTGGTCGCGGCGTCGGCCTCGTTTGCGCCGCGCCGCCCACCGCCCAGGACGATCTTGTCCAGTCCCAGCGCCGCCAGAACGCGGAGGCGTTGAACGCAGTGGTCCGGGTCTCCGACGATGGCGAACTGGTCGATGAATTCCGGCGTCAACACGCTGGCCTGTTTTGAATCCGAGTAGGTGTGGGCGCGCATGTCGTAGGCCTTGCGCACGTCCTGCATGACAGTGGCGTCGTCGTCAGCCACGGGGCCCGCGGCGGCGGCGCCGTGCATGACGGAAAACCGCGCAAAGGTGGTGACGCCGCCGCGCGCCAGATCCCGCGCGACGTTGATGTCGGGATGCGGGGCGCAATTCACGAAGGCGCCGAAGGACAAACCGTCCGGGTCCAGCCCCGCCGCTTCCCGCGCCGCACGCGCTTGCGCCATGCCCCAGGCGATGCGTTCCGGGTCCGCGCCCAGGGTGAACATCAACCGGTCCGCGTGACGGGCGCCCACCGCGATGACCTTGGGACCGCTGGCCGCGACTTCGACGGGCGGTTTGCGTTCGCCGCTTATCCAACCGATCCGGCTGGATTCCGGCGCGCCCGCGAAACCGAGTTCGGCCATCGGCGGGGCGATGGCTTCGTCAATGTCGATGTCTTCGAAGGGCACCGATTTTCCAGACAGATAGGCTTGAACCTGCGCGACGTAGCGTTCGAAGGACGCCACGCGCGCCGGGGCGCGGCCCAGATGCGCCAGCGCGGAATCGCCGCGCCCGATGCCCAGCACCGCGCGGCCTCGCGACACCCGGTTCACGCTTTCAATGGAGGCTGCGGTCACCGCCGCGACGCGGGTCACGGAATTCGACACGCCGGTGCCGAGGCCAAGGCGTTCGGTGACCGTGGCCGCCATCGCGAGACTGACATAGGGGTCGCCGGACAGGTTTTGCGAGTCGACGACCAGCAATCCGTCCCAGCCGCCCGCCTCCAGCCGTGGGGCTTCGCGCATAATTCCGCGCGGCGACGCGGATCCGGTTGTCCAGACTTCCATGATGTCCCCCCGACTGTTTGTGTCTAACGCTCTGCGTTTATCGTTTTGCGGTTATCGCTTCGTGGCGGCGACCGTCGCCAGCATCCGGTCGACCATGTCGCCAGCCTGTCCGACATAGTTCGCCGGATCGCACAATTCGTCAATCTGGTCCGGCGTTATATGTTTGGTGATCTCGGGCATTTCGCGGAGAAGATCCTTGAGTGGTCGGTTTTGCGCCATGGCGTCGCGGCAGACGTCATAGACCACGTCATGCGCCACCTGCCGACCCATATACGGCGCCAACCCCATCATGACGGCTTCCGATACGATCATGCCGTTGGTGATGTCCAGATTGGCGCGCATGCGATCTGCGTCCACCACCAATCCGTCCAGCATGTCGCGCGCCTGGTTCAGCGCGCCCGCGGTCAGGATGAAGGTTTGCGGCAGGGCGAGCCATTCCACGTGCCAGGGACCGGACGCGCGTTCGTGGTCCTGAATCATGCCGTCCAGCATCATGGCGACGTTCTGCCGGGCGGCCTTGGCGGCGATGATCAGCAATTCCGACGACACCGGATTGCGCTTCTGCGGCATGGTGGAACTGGCGCCGCGCCCCGGCGCGAAGGGTTCGAACACCTCGCCGACTTCGGTCTGCATCATCAGCAGCACGTCTGTGCCGATCTTCGCCAACGTGCCGGTGACGAGGCCCAGGAAGTTGGTCGTTTCCGCCACGTTGTCGCGCATGGTGTGCCAGGTGATTTCGGGGCGTTCCAGGCCCAGTTCATCGGCGAGCGCATCCTGCACCGCCAACCCGTTGGCGCCCAGCGACGCCAGCGTTCCCGCCGCGCCGGAGAACTGGGCTTGCGTGGCGCGGCTTCGAAATTCGGCCAGCCGCGTGCGATGCCGTTCGATCCCGGACAGCCACACCGCTGCCTTGAAACCAAACGTCACCGGCAGGGCTTGTTGCAAATGGCTGCGTCCGGCGAGCGGCGTATCGCGGTATTCCTTCGCCAGCCGCACGAGGATTGCGGAAATCGCGGTCAGTTCATTGTCGATCAGGGTCAGCGCATCACGCAGTTGCAAAGACAGGGCGCTGTCCATGATGTCTTGGGTCGTCGCGCCCCAATGGCTGTACTCGCCAAGGGCGCCGTCGCACGCCGCGACCAGCCCTTCGACCAGGGGCAGTATGGGGTAATAGACCCGCTCGACGCCTTTCTTAAATTTTTCGAAGTCGAGATTTTCGAATTTGGCCTTGGCGCTGATTTCATCGGCGGCGTCTTGCGGAATGATCCCCAGCCGCGCCTGGACCCGCGCCAACGCCGCTTCGACATCCAACTGCATCTGTATTTGGTTTTCGTCGGAAAACACGCGGCGCATTTCCGCTTCACCGAAAAGGTTTTTGTAAATATCCGAGTCGAAAACCGAGGAGGGCATGGGAGATTCCTTTTGTGCAGGTGTGAGCGTTCCGAGGGTCGCCTACTATAAAGGCGCGTTATTTCTTGCGGTTCACGAAAGCCGTCATCATGCGTTTCGGCTCATCAGTTCGGTAGGATTCGACATAGGCTTGAATCCCGGCGCGCGCGCCATCGGTGGGGGACATGCGGTCCCAGTCCATGATAAGCCGTTTCTGGATGCGCACGGCGCGGGGGCCGCAGGCGAGCAGGGACGAAATCCAGCGCTCCACCGCCGCATCAAGGTCGGCATAGGGGACCAGACGTTCCAGATAGCCGATGCGGTAGGCTTCCTCGGCGTCAATGTGGTCGCCTGTCAGCACCAGTTCGGTCGATTTCCCCCACCCGATCAGGCGCGGCAGGACTGAGGCTTCCATACCCGAAGGAATACCAAAGCGGACTTCGGGCATGCCGAATTTCGCGTGGTCGGCGGCGACCCGCATGTCGGCGCAGGCGGCGATTTCCATGCCGGACCCGAAACAATATCCGTTGATCCGTGCGATGACCGGCACCGGAAATTGCCGGACGGAATCGCACGCGCGGTGAGTTTTCGTGGCCGACGCTTCCGCCTTGGCCAGATCGTATTGCGCCATTTCCGCCAAATTCGATCCACCGACGAAAGATTTGTCGCCAGCCCCCGTCAGCACAACCGCGCGCAGGGTTTCGTCATGCTTCAAATCCGTCATGATTTCGAAAAACAGGTCTTTACCGGCCAGCCCCAGCGCGTTGCGCTTGGTCGGGTTGTTGAACGTCACCCAGGCGATCCTGCCGTCGTCGCCACGGTCGTCGAACGTCAATTCTACCACGTTGGATTCTGTACTCATGAGGTCCCTCTATCGATGTCGCTGAATGTGAACTGCGGCCAACAGGCTAAAGCGTGGCGACCCAAACGCCAAGGTTGACCGACGCGGCGCCCGTTACGGATAACGCTAAGCTTTACCGGTCCGTCCGCTGGTCGCGTCGAATTTCGACGCCGACGCCGGCGGCGCCGGTAACGGCGTCTAGTTTTTCGGCGCGCACCACGACGGATTCAGCGCGCGGATCTTCCAGGCAGAGGTCCGCGACCCGGTGGGCCAGTGTTTCAACAAGATTGAGATGACCTTTATCGGCCAAATGGCGGATCTGTTCGACGATATCCGCGTAGCAGATAACGTTTAGATAGCGGTCCGCGTCAAAATCGTCCGGTTCGCGTACGGCAAGGTCGATGTTGACTTGAACCCGTTGCGCCTTGATGTGTTCGTGATCGTGGATGCCGATGCTCCAGGGCACGACCAGATCGCGAACAAAGATGCGATAGCGTCCGCGACCGCTGGAGTCCGACGCGCCGGAGGTCGTCACAATGGCTATCCTCACGCAATTGGGAGAAAGCCGTCTTTACCGTGGAACCATAGGGCAAGACAAGCCATACCGGCTGTGCCATATAGCCACGTCGTCCTGTTAACTTAGA
>JABJJH010000243.1 GCA_018660965.1 Rhodospirillaceae bacterium
CGAAGCCTGGTCGGTCGCGGTACGGGCCATGTTGTCCAAAGCCGGAAATGCTACCGTAGATCAGCCGGGGGTTTATCGCCTTGAACGTGTCGTAGTCGATTCCCAGGCGGTGCTTGACGCCGGGCCGGTAGTTTTCAATGACGACATCGGCTTTTTCGACCAGCCGCTTCAGGACCGCGACGCCGTCGGGGTCCTTCAAATTGATCGATATGCTGCGCTTGTTGCGCTGCAGGTTCTGAAAATCGGACCCATGCCGGGCGCTGCCCATGACGTCACCACCCTCAACAGCGGCGGGGATTTCGATCTTTATGACGTCCGCGCCCCAGTCCGCCAATTGGCGAACCGCCGTGGGCCCCGCCCGCGCCCGCGTCAAATCCAGAACGACAAGGTCGGACAATGCAGGTGAGGCGGGTTTATGCGGCATCGAAATTCCCCTTTATGGCGAGTCGGCCCGGCAATTTAAGCGTCGCCTTAATAGAACTGGTTGGGGAGCCAAATTGCAATGTTCGGATAGAATAAAAGCAAGGCGATCATGGCGAACATTGCGAACAGGAACGGGATGGCGCCAATACTGACATCGTTAAAATTGCCGCCGCGCGCGCGGATGCCATGCACCACGTAAAGGTTGATACCGATGGGCGGCGTGATAAGCGCGGCTTCCATCAGCACGGTAATCATGATGCCGAACCATACTGGATCAAACCCCATATGCACCACGATGGGAAAAACCACGGGTATGGTCGTCAACATCATCGACAGCGTTTCCATGAACATGCCGAGCAGGAGATAGAAACAGATGATGACGACCATCGTCTGCATGGGCGTCCAGCCCAATTGCTCGATGGACTCCAGCATCGTTTGCGTGATGCCCATGAAGCCAAGAACAAAATTAAGGAAGACCGCAGCCAGGATGATCAGCATGATCATCGCGCTGGACCGCATGGTGCCTTCGAACGCCTGTTTTAACATTTCCAGGTTCAAGGCCTTGTTCCAGGCGGCGATCATCAGGGCGAAAACGACGCCGATAGAGGCGGCTTCGGTCGGCGTGGCGACTCCGGCGTAGATGGAGCCGACCACGGCCACAAACAACAGGACCGGGGGCAATAAATCCGGCAGGACGCGGATGCGCGTGGCCCAGCTTGTTTCAATCTTATCGCCATCCCATTTCGGGCGGAATAAACAGGCGATGACGACAACGGCCATGAACAGCACTGCTAAAGTCAGCCCCGGGAAAATACCGGCCAGATAAAGCTCCGGCACGGATGTATCGGTCAACAAACCGTAAATAATCAAATTAATGGACGGCGGTATCAGGATGCCGAGCGTGCCGCCGGCCGCCAGAGAGCCGAGGAAGAGGCTTTCATTGTAGCCGTGCTTTTCGATTTCCGGATAGGCGACGGTCCCGACCGTCGCCGCCGTGGCGACGCTGGACCCGGAGGATGCGGCGAATATGGCGGAAGAGCCGATATTCGCGTGCATGAGGCCGCCCGGCAGCCACGATAGCCATTGAATGACGGCGTTATACATGCGCAGCGCGATGCCGGCGCGCAGCATGATTTCACCCAACAGAATGAACATGGGGATGGCGACCAGGATATACTCGATGCTTTGTTCCCACACGAAGTCGCCGAGCATGAGGGAGCGGCGGCCACGCATGAAAAGTTCGTCGAGAGACAGGCTCAAAATACCGAGAACGGCGGCGACAGGCACCGCCGCGACGATCAGGGATAGCAATATGGCAATGATTATGAAGGGCATGATTAAACGTGAGTTTCCTCTGAAATTTCTTCTTCCACCGATTTAACGCCGGCGATTTCACCGATGGTCGCCCAGTCCCTTTTGATCAGGGCGGCGAATCCGTACACGGTCAGAAAAACAAGGCTCAACAGGAAGAAGCAGAGGCCGGAAAGCCAGAAAATTTGCGGGATCCAAAGCGGCGTCGCCAACGTGGTCTGGGCCGACGAATTAAACTCGACGTTTTCCAGAAACATGCCGAACGCGTTAACGGTCAAAAGGTAGACGTAATAGAGCAGCAGCAGCAGGCCGATCATGTCCAGAATGGCCCTGGGCCGTGCTTTGAGAAGATTATAAAACGCATCAATGCGAATATTGGCGCGCGTGAACAGGCAGTAAGAATAGGCCCAGGTGGTGCTGGCCGCGAAAACATACCCGGAAATTTCGTCGGCCCCACTGATGGTGAAGCCGATTAACTTTCGGGCGATGACATCCATCGTGACCATGATGGCGGATAGCAACAGCGCGGCGCCCCCAACCCAGACAGCGTAGCGGGAAACGTTCATGAATTTTGTGTGTATGGTTGAAAATACGGAAATTGGATTAACCCCGGTTGGGCCAAATTCAGGCTCGAAAAAGGTCTGCCGTGCGGAAGCAGGCTTCCGCACGGCAGTTTCGGTTTTAGATTGAGGCTTATTCCGACGCCGTGACGCCGATGGCCTTACCGATTGTCGCATTCCATTCGTCGGCGCACGCCTTGCCGCAGCGCTTGGCCCAGCGTTTTAAAACCACGTTTTTGGCAATGTCCTTGAGCATAGCCTGATCGGCGGCGGTTGGCATGATTGGCACCATGCCGCCGGGCTCGCCCTTGGCGCAAGGACCGCTGGCGTTGCAGTCCATGCCAGCTTGATCGAGGCTGCTTTCAAATTTCCAGACGGCGTCTTCCATTTTCTTGCCTTCCGCCATGATCAAGTTCTGGGTGTCCGCGTTCAAACCCTTCCATGTGTCCATATTCATGGCGGTGAAGGTCGCCGCATAACCGACGCGCACACGGATGTTATGCGTCACGACTTGCCACCATTTAGCATTATAGGCGGGCATAGTGCCGGTGATGCCGCAATCGGCGACGCCTTTTTGCAAGGCCGGTACGACCTCGGCGAAGGCGATGGTTACCGCGCTTGCATTCAGACCTTCGATAAAGTCGCCCAGGGTACGGCTATACGTGCGAATTTTCTTGCCAGCCAAATCCTTCAGCGACACGCTTTTGATGCTCTTGTCTTTCAAGTTGCACCACAGTTGCTGACTTGGGAACGTGTATATATTGATCAGTTTGGCGTTATATTTATCGGTTATTTCCCGCGCAATGATTGGCCGGTAAGCGTTCACGGCCTTCCGGTAAACTCCATAATCCTGAATGACGCCGGCCAAATCGATGCCTTCCAACGCCGGACTGGCCTTTGCGCTGTAGGA
>JABJJH010000449.1 GCA_018660965.1 Rhodospirillaceae bacterium
CTTTTCTGCGTCTATCAACCAAGCCATGCCCATCCAAACTGTTTCCAGCTTCGCACGGTTATGGGTTTCCCAAGCAACGCAACGATACAGACAGAAAATATAGCCACGCTGGAACAGCAATATCATGCCGTCACGCAGCGTCTTGCCTGTTCTCGTAAAATGCCATTCCCAGCGCAAAATCTGTGAAAACGCTATACTAGCATCGTAATGATATCAAGCAGCGGTAAATAGCCTTTAAATAAAAAAAGGGACTGGTTTTTCAACTAACCCCTTATCTTCATTATGTTTTAGCCTTAACGTTTCGAGAACTGGAAGCTTCGTCGCGCTTTCGCCCGGCCATACTTCTTCCGTTCCACAACGCGGGAATCCCGTGTCAGGAATCCGCCGGATTTCAATGCCGAACGCAGCGCCGGTTCAAAACAGGTAAGCGCCTTGGAAATGCCGTGCCGTACGGCGCCGGCCTGACCGGACAAACCGCCACCCGTCACCGTGCACATGACGTCGTATTGACCATCGCGATTGGCTGCCTGAAACGGTTGGTTTATCAACATGCGCAGTACGGGACGCGCGAAGTAAACTTCAATATCCCGGCCATTCACATTAACTCGACCGCTACCTGGCTTGATCCAAACGCGCGCGATGGCGTTTTTCCGCTTGCCCGTCGCGTAGGACCGGCCCTGTGCGTCGATAACGGGCGCGACTTCACTTGTTGCGGTTTCCGGCGTGGCGGTTCCCGTTGCGACAGGGGCCGCGCCAGAGTCCGCTTGCGCCGCCGCCTGGGTCGCAGCGCCGAGATCAGCGAGATCGCGGATTGGCTCCGACTTTGGCGCAGGCGTTTCGGTGGCCGCCTCAGGCGCCGTTTCGGGCGTTACGTCTTCATTTTTTTCGTCAGCCATGACCTATTCGCTCCGCTTATTCTTAGGGTTCATCGCCGCGATGTCCAAAACTTCCGGCTGTTGTGCTTCGTGTTGATGCTCGGCGCCGCCATACACCCGAAGGTTGGTCAACTGGGTGCGTCCAAGGGGCCCTTTCGGCAACATCCGCTCGACCGCCTTCATCACAACATTTTCCGGCTGCTTGCCTTCCAGAATTTGCTGCGCCGTGCGCGATTTGATGCCGCCGGGATACCCGGTGTGACGGTAATAAATCTTATCCGTCAGTTTCTTGCCCGTCAGTTTCACCTTCTTCGCATTGATGACGATGACATTGTCACCGCAATCCATATGAGGCGTGAAGCTCGGCTTGTGCTTACCGCGAAGTATCTTGGCGATTTGTGCCGCCATGCGACCCAAAACAACGCCATCGGCGTCAATAAGGAGCCACTTCTTCTCGATCTCCGCAGGCGTAATGGAATACGTTTTCATAAGAGTATATCTTTTATCTGTCTTCGAGATGCCATTCCAAACCGGGCGCCGCGTCGCGGGTGACCACCTGTCTGAATGGCGGCGGAGTATGTCAGAAAAGTTTTCACTGTCAACGATTAAATATACAGAAAATGTCTTGATATCAAATGGATACATATGAGGTATTATAATACCTCCAAACAAATAAAGACTTGTGCGAGGATCGGTTTATACACGCCGTATCGAGTTACAACGAAAATCGCTTGCGTCGCATCGATTGGCAGGTGAAATTGCCACATAATCAAGAAATTAGGCAAAAATAGAGGCCATGCCGCGAATGACCACAAACCCTGACGCCGCTGACCAAGATACTAGCCAGGACACGGGCCTGCTTCGTCAAGACGATGCGGGCGTCTGCACCTTGACCCTGAACCGTCCCAACGCCCGCAACGCCTTATCGCTGGAAACGATGGAGGCATTGCAGCAGATATTAAGCGCCATCGCCAAGGACCCGTCGGTCCGGGTCGTGGTCATGGCCGCGAACGGCCCAGCGTTTTGCGCCGGTCATGACATGCGCCAACTCCGCGCGAACCCGACCTTCGAGTATTACAAAACCACATTCGCAACCAGTTCCAGCATCATGAAGACGATGTTGACGATGCCGCAACCAATTATCGCCCGTGTGCATGGCATGGCCACCGCCGCCGGATGCCAATTGGTCGCGACATGCGATTTGGCCATCGCGTCCACAACCGCCAAATTCGCCACGCCCGGCGTCCATATCGGCCTGTTCTGCTCCACGCCCATGGTCGCGTTGAGCCGCAATGTCGGTCGCAAGGCCGCGATGGAAATGTTGATGCTGGGCGAACCCGTGGACGCGGCGCGCGCGCTGGAGTTGGGCTTGGTCAACAAGGTCGTGACGCCGGACAACCTCGACGCCGCGCTTCGCGCCATGACCGACACCCTCCTGGATAAGTCAGCCGTGACCCTCGCCATGGGCAAAGTCGCCTTTTACGAACAATTGGAAAAAGGCGTCGTCGACGCCTACGCCCATACCGGAGAAGTCATGGCGCGCAACATGATGACGGCCGATGCGGCGGAAGGAATTCAGGCGTTCATCGACAAGCGCACACCGGTCTGGACCGGAAAATAACATCATGAACCACGACGACTACGACGACGACTATATCCGTGACATTCTCAAGGAAACCCGGACGATTGGGTTGGTCGGCGCCAGCGCGAACTGGAACCGCCCCAGCTATTTCGCCATGAAATACCTTCAGGCGAAAAAATTTCGCGTCATCCCGGTCAATCCCGGTCTGGCCGGGCAAACCCTGCTGGGCGAAACCGTTCACGCCAGCCTGGACGCCATCGACACCCCCATCGACATGGTCGATATTTTTCGCAATTCCGAAGCCGCAGGCTCCGTCACGGATGACGCCATCGCCATTGGCGCCAAGGTCGTCTGGATGCAATTGAACGTCCGCAATGACGACGCCGCAAAAAACGCCGAAGCGGCCGGGCTGAAGGTCGTGATGAACCGATGCCCAAAAATCGAATACGCCCGGTTGAGCGGCGAATTATCCTGGAACGGCTTCAACTCAAAGGTCATCACCAGCAAGCGGCGGAGGATGTAATCCATGACGCGTCGCGACCCCGGTTTCGAAACACTCGCGGTGCATGCGGGTTCCGCACCCGACCCCACGACTGGTGCGCGACAGACGCCGATTTACCAAACGACCGCCTTCGTCTTCGACGACGCCGATCATGCAGCCTCCCTGTTCAACCTGCAGGCGCCGGGCTTTATCTATTCCCGATTGACGAATCCAACGGTCGCGGCGCTGGAAGAACGGTGCGCGGCGCTGGAGGACGGCGTCGGCGCAACCGCGACCGCATCCGGTCACGCGGCGCAAATCCTGGCGCTGTTTCCGCTCATGTCCCCCGGCGACGAAATCGTCGCTTCGAACAAGCTGTACGGCGGCTCGATCAATCAAATGGGCCACAGCTACAAGAAGTTTGGCTGGACGACGACCTTCGTCGATCCCGACGATCCCGCAAATTTCAAAGCCGCGATAACGGACCGAACGAAGGCGATCTTCATCGAGAGCCTGGCCAATCCCGGCGGCGTGGTCACGGATATGGAAGCCATCGCCAAGGTCGCACACGACGCGGGCATCGTCCTGATGGTCGACAACACCATGGCGACGCCTTATTTGTGTCGCCCGTTTGAACACGGGGCCGACATCATCGTCCATTCAACGACCAAGTTTCTGTCCGGGAACGGATCGTCCATGGGCGGCGTTGTTATTGATTCCGGCGCCTACGACTGGTTTCAGAACGACAAATACCCAAGCCTGACCAGCCCGGCGGCGGAATATCACGGGCTAACCTTCGCCGAGACCTTCGGGAATTTGTCCTACACCCTATACGGACATGCGGTTGGGTTGCGTGATCTGGGCGCCAGTCAGTCGCCCATGAAC
>JABJJH010000450.1 GCA_018660965.1 Rhodospirillaceae bacterium
ATGACAATTGACTTAAACCGTCATGCGCGCTACCGCCAGTCCCATGACGCCTATCGTGACGCCTATCGTCACCCGGTTCGCGCCCAGCCCGACCGGGTTACTGCATATTGGGCACGCCTACAGCGCCTTGTTCGCCGAAGAAGCGGCCCGGAAGACTGCGGACGGGCGCTTCCTGTTGCGGGTCGAGGATATCGATGCGAGCCGTTGCCGTCCCGAATTCGAAGCAGCCCTTTACGAAGATTTGCACTGGCTTGGCCTGCACTGGGAAACGCCGGTGCGCCGCCAGTCGGACCATATGGCCGATTACGCCGCCGCGCTGGAAACGTTGCGCCACACCGAATTGCTCTACCCGTGTTTTTGCACGCGCAAGGATTTGCAGCGCGAAGCCGCCGCGTCGGTGAGCGCGCCGCACGGCCCCGACGGCCCGGTGTATCCCGGAACGTGCCGAACCCTGACGGCGCCTGAACGCAAATCCCGAATCATTGGTGGCGCGCCTTATGCGCTGCGGCTGGACATGGCGAAGGCCGCGCGAACGCTGAAGGGTCCCATATCCTTCCTTGATCAGGCGCGGGGGCGGATCGCGGTTGCCCCCCTTGGATGCGGCGACGTCGTGCTGGCGCGCAAGGACATCCGCACCAGCTATCATCTTGCGGTCGTGATCGACGATGCGCGGCAAGGGGTCACATTGGTCACGCGCGGTGAGGATTTGCTGCACGCCACCCATGTACATAGGGTCTTGCAAACACTGCTGAAATTACCCGAACCCGCCTATCATCACCATGCACTGTTGCGCGATGCGAACGGCAAGCGATTCGCGAAGCGCGAGGCCGGCGTCACGCTTGCCGCGTTGCGGGCAGACGGCGCAACGCGCGCGGACATTCGCCAGATGATCGGTCTTGCCTAGAATCGCCCATTGCACCATGAAACGGGTTCGTAAGATTACGATTCCCATAATGTCGAATCACGCCCATAATATGGTCTGAATTGCACTGGAAACTTCATGGCCGCCAAGAAAGCATCCAAGAAAAAATCCAAGAAAGCTTCCGTCAGCGAGGACGATTCGAAGAAGCTCCTCAAGATGAGCAAGCAGGCGCTTGAGCGCATGTCGGAATCGCGCTTCAAGAAAGACTTGGAAAAAATGACGGTGCCGGAAGTGCAGCGCTTCATGGAGCTACGCACATTGACGCCGGGCCAGAGCAAGGTCGCCAAGGCTATAATGATCGAAGAAAATAACAAAAGAAACGCCGAGCTGGACGCGAAAGAAGCAGAAAAAGAAGCGGCCAAGAAAAAATCCGCAAAGCCGCGTCGGAAGGCTAAAAAGCAAGGGCCTCCGTTCTGGCGAGGTTTCACGGACTGGTTTTCATCATTTCACTCGGGAACGCTGATCAAGCGCCGGACGCGCGACGAACTGGACGAGGCCCCCCGAATTCCCAGAGGCCCTAACCTGGGCTTGCGGGGGCGGGTGCCGGTTGAATTTCAAGTCAGCATCTGTGAACAAGTGTTTGGCGAAGGCTATATTCTACCCGGTGGCGCGACGTATGCGAAGTCCATCGCCAAAACCTTGATGCTAACCGAAGGCATCAAGGGGCTCGACCTTTCCGCCGGGATCGGCGGCCTGCAGCAGGCGCTTCATGACAAGTCCGGTCTTTTTCTAAGCTTGATGGAATCGAAGGCCGAGGTCGTCGCCATCGCCAAGACGAGGATGGCCGAACTGCCCGAGCCGGAACGCCGAGACATCCTGGCTTACGATCCGGTCACGCTGAACCTGGGCAGCCAAAAATACGACTGGATGATCGCGCGGGAGATGATGTTCACCGTCGCCGATAAGGCTGGTTTCATCAACAAGCTGCAAATGTCGATGTTTTCAGGGGGCCAACTCATCTTCACCGACCTGATTCTCGACGACGACGCCAACATGGACAGCGAAGCGTTTGCGCAATGGCGGGAGTCGGAAAAACCACCCTTATATTGCCTCACGGTGTCGCAATATCGCGCCTTGCTCGAAGAGGTGGACATGGAAGTCCTGGATTTCGAGGATGACACCACGGAATACGCCGAGAACATTCGCCAGGCATGGGCCAAATTTGTCACAACGATACAAGGTCAATCCGTGGACGAGGCGTTTCAACAACATGTTTTGCATGAAGCCGAGTATTGGCACAGTCGGTTGCGCGCCTTCGAAAGCGGCGAATTGAAACTGATGCGCATCCGTGCGACCCGGAAATCATTGAAAACGGATGAACCCGAAGATTCGCCCGGCCAACCGGAACAAGAGGTCGCCGAAGACTAAGCCGGATTCAATACTCTCCACCGACCCCATCCATCAAAAAGGCGACGCCCAACGAGGCCAGCACCGGAATTGCGGCGACGATGGCCAGGGCGATCGGTCGCATCGCGCGCGCAAGGCCGCCCCGCCCCGGTGCCAATCGTTCCGCCACGGGCGCGGCGAGGAAAGCGCCGGCCAACATCGCCAACGCCAAGGGATTGGCTTCACTAAAAAACAACAAAATCGCGGCCAGTCCCATTATGGCGCCACCGCCGCCCAAGACGCCCGCCACGCCGAATCCATGCCGGGAAAATGGCCAGTTCCATAGCAATAACCCACCCGCCGCCGCCGCGACGACGCCGCTCAGTTGCGCGACCGACGCCGAAGCCCCGAAAAAGGCGAGTCCGGCAAGGCCCAGCGCCGCCGCCAGGATCATCACACTGGGCTCCACCGCTGCGCCCCGGTCCCGATATAGCGACGCCAGAGCCGCGCCCGCAACGGCGGCGAAGACCACCGCCTTGACGAGCAAGCCCCAATCGTCGCCCCAATTTATCGCAAATAGGCGGGGCCAAACGAACCACGCTATAATCACCGACGGCGCCATGGCGCCGAGGGCGCGCGTCAACGCGGGCGGCGGACGCATCATATCCAGCAGGACGCCAAAGGCGGTTCCACCGGCGACAACATAAAACAATTTTTGCGTGGACGACGCCGGCGGCGCCAACGGGACGCCAAGCATCACAAAATAACCGGCGACAAAGCCAATTCCGATGGCGCCGGCGGCGGCGGCGTATCCGCGATCCGCCCCGCCGATAAACCACAGCAAACCGGCCGCCAACACGGCGACGGCGCCGGGAACCAGCGCTGTTTGAATCAAAATATTGTCCGGCGCCACGATTCCGCCCTTCCAATTTCCCGCGTCCCGCATCGGGCCACGTCTACAATTGTCTGGGACATTATTATCCCAATCGGTTCTTTCAAGCTTGTAATTGCGGCGGCAATTGCCTAATTGGCAATGGTAAGGCATTTCGCATGACGACTGCTAGTGTGGTTTAAATTCCGCTCATGACCGAGATTCGTATATATCGCCGTCGACCAAGCTGCCTCGTCCGTTATCGTCATGGCGGGTATTCGGCTGTTTTTCCCATGATGCAACGGTATCACGCGGTCAATCTACTGGCTGCGAAAACCGGAACCGGGTCGTTAGTGGCGCCAGGGGAATCGGAAAACGTTCTGGCCTTTCCCGGTCATGGCGAATCCGTGAAACGGCCCCAAGCGCCCCGCACGACGACGCCCCGCGCAACCGGGCGTCCTTCTGGCCGGTCCCCCAAAAGTCGCCCCCCGAAAACCTAATCCAAAGCGTGACGCGGCCACGGGGAGTTGCGGTCGCGCCATCAAGCTCATAAGACCGGAGCGCCAACGCCATGCAGAGTTTTGTGACCGTACTATTGGTCCTCGCCATGGTGGCCACGCTCGCCGTGCTTGTCGTCGGCATCATCGGCATGGCCAGGGGCGGCGAGTTTAACGCGCGTTATGGCAACAAATTGATGCGGCTGCGCATCCTCATGCAGGGCGTCGCGGTTGTGTTGTTCGTGATCCTGATGGTTGTCGTTGGAACCTCGTAACCCCTCTCCTCAACCGCGGATGTGAAGGCGGCCCGCCATGGTGAAACTTACGAAAATTTATACCCGGGGCGGCGATTCGGGTGAAACGTCGCTTGGCGACGGCGCCCGCGTTCCCAAGGACGATATTCGCGTGGCGGCGTATGGCGCGGTCGACGAAGCCAATGCGGCGATTGGATTGGCCCGAAGCGCCCTGGGCGCTGATTTGGCCGATTTGAACGAAAAATCGAAATTGGCGGACGCCATCCTGGAACGAGTGCTAAACGACATGTTCGATCTTGGCGCCGATCTATGCACGCCGGAAGACGGCAAACGCGCAAACGGCGCCTTGCGGGTGACGCCGGATCAGCCCGTGCGGCTGGAACAGGAAATCGACGCCGTCAATGACGCCCTGGATCCGCTGGAAAGCTTTGTGCTGCCTGGCGGATCGGCGGCGGCGGCGCATATGCACCTGGCCCGGACGATCACGCGGCGCGCCGAACGCCTGGTCGTGACCCTGGCGCGGACTTCCGCCGTGAACCCCGCCGTGGTCACATATTTGAACCGGTTGTCCGATTTGCTGTTCGTTCTGGCGCGCCATTGCAACGACGGCGGCAAAGGGGATGTTCTGTGGAAACCCGGCGCCAACCGATAGAGCCCGTCGATGATTCTGGAGGCGCTTGAATACGCCACCATACCGGCGCCCCCTTGGGCCCGGCGAACCGGCCATCTTCGCGAATTGATCGCCGTGGAAGGGCGCTACCGGCGTCACAAAGCCGCCTGGCGGCCCCATCTGGACAACACAAAATCAACAATCATGGCGGCGATCACACGTTGCAAACGCCGCCGGACGGCCCTCGTTCTGGGATCGGGCGCGCTTTACGATATTCCCCTGGCGCCGCTCGCCGCCCATTTCGACCGCGTCGTCCTCGTCGACGCCGCCCATCCATGGCGGGCGCGGGCGGCGGCCCTTCGGTTCCGCAACGTCGCGCATGTCCACGCCGATTTATCCGGCGTATGCGACGCGCTTCTGCTGGGCGTCGCGGGCGGCGCGGATACGCCGCCGGATCCGCGCATTTCAGCCATCCCCAATGTCGCGCCCGATCAGGTCGATTTGGTCGTATCGGCGAATTTGATGTCGCAACTCCCCCTCGTCCCGAGTGCGTTCGTCGCGCGATTCCTTCCGCTCGACGCCGCTGCGGAAACCCGCTTCGCGCGGGCGATCCTGCAAGCGCATCTGGACTTTATGCACGGGTTTACCGGCGTAACCTGCCTTATTACCGACCAAACGCGGGAGACGATTGACCGCGACGGCGAAACGGTTCACGCGAAAGACGCGCTTTTTGGGTTGGATTTGCCCGATCCGGACCGCGAATGGATTTGGGACATCGCGCCGCTTGGGGAAATTTCGCGCGCCGAGGCCGTCCGTAACCGCGTCTTGGCGATCACAACGCCCGCGAAAGATCAACAAAACACCCCATCACCTTGACTCCTTTGGGTCTCGGGCATAAACACAATTCCGAAATTTTTCTTAGACCGCCTTTTTCTTAGACCGCAAGGAATTTCGCAATGAAGGTTCTCGTTCCCGTCAAGCGGGTCATCGATTACAACGTAAAAGTTCGCGTCAAGAGCGACGGCACCGGCGTGGAGACCGCCAACGTCAAAATGTCCATGAACCCGTTCGACGAAATCGGCATCGAAGAGGCCCTTCGGCTGAAGGAAGCCGGGTCCGCCGACGAAGTCATCGCCGTCTCCATCGGCGTCGCCCAATGTCAGGAAACTATCCGCACGGCGCTCGCCATGGGCGCGGATCGGGGCGTTCTGGTCGAAACCGAGGACAACGTCGAACCCCTCGCGGTCGCGAAAATCCTGAAAGCCGTTATAGAAAAAGAAGCGCCGGAAGTCGTCATTCTGGGCAAGCAGGCCATCGACGACGACTCCAACCAGACCGGACAAATGTTGTCGGCCCTGCTCGGTTGGAGCCAGGCGACCTTTGCGTCGAACATCGAACTGGGCGACGGCGCCGCCGACATCACCCGCGAAGTCGACGGCGGTCTGGAAACGATCAAGGTCAAGCTGCCCGTGATCGTCACCACGGACCTTCGGCTGAACGAACCGCGCTACGCCTCGTTGCCGAACATCATGAAGGCGAAGAAGAAGCCTATCGACACGATGACGCCCGCCGATCTCGGCGTTGACACGACGCCGCGCCTGAACACGCTGAGCGTGGTCGAGCCGACAAAGCGAGAGGGTGGCGTCAAGGTCGAGACCGTGGCCGAACTGGTCGAAAAACTGCAGCACGAAGCGAAGGTGATCTGAGCCATGAGCACACTTGTCATTGCCGAACACGACGGCGAACACATCAAGCCCGCCACACTCAACGCGGTGACAGCCGCAATTCAACTGGGTGGCGACACCGATATCCTTGTCGCCGGATCGGGTTGTGACGCCGCCGCGCAAGCGGCCGCGAAGATCGCCGGGGTCGCCAGGGTTCGCGTCGCCGATTCAGCCGAATACGCCAATCAACTGGCCGAAAACGTAACGCCCCTGATCGTCGGCCTCGCCGCCGATTACGACGCGGTTCTGGCGCCGGCGACGACCAACGGCAAGAACATCATGCCCCGCGTCGCGGCGTCACTGGACGTCCAGCAAATTTCCGAAATCACCGCAATCGTGTCCGCCGACACCTTCGAGCGGCCAATTTACGCGGGCAACGCCATCGCGACGGTGCAGTCATCGGACGCAACCAAGGTCATCACCGTGCGCATGACGGGTTTCGACGCGGTCGAAGCCGAAGGCGGAAGCGCCGCGGTCGAAGCGGTCGCGGCGACGGGCGACGCCGGGTTGTCGGAATTCCTCAAGGCCGAGATAAGCAAGCTGGAACGACCGGAACTGACATCGGCCGGCATCATCATTTCCGGCGGTCGCGGCATGCAGAATGGCGACAACTTCGTCATGCTGGAGCGGGTCGCGGACAAGCTTGGCGCGGCGGTTGGCGCCTCGCGCGCGGCGGTGGACGCGGGTTTTGTCCCGAACGACTATCAGGTCGGACAGACCGGCAAGGTGGTCGCGCCGGACTTATACATCGCGGTCGGGATTTCCGGCGCCATTCAGCATCTGGCCGGCATGAAAGACAGCAAGGTCATCGTGGCGATCAACAAGGACGAGGAAGCCCCTATATTCCAGATTGCCGATTATGGCCTGGTGGCGGATTTGTTCACCGCAGTGCCCGAACTCGAAGCTGAACTCGATAAAGTATTAGAGTAGCCGCTGACCGCTGATCGTCGTATGAATTGCGACGCGTGAAAACTGCGGGCGTAAACCAAGGCAATATGGCGCGAGGATAGAGCCCCATGATTAAGAAAATCGGCGTCATCGGCGCCGGTCAAATGGGTAGTGGCATCGCCCATGTCGCGGCGTTGGCCGGATTTGACATCACGTTGCTGGATATCGACCCCGAGCGGCTCGACGCGGCCAAGACGGCGATCAGCGGCAATCTGGAACGCCAGGTCCGCCGCACGATCGTTAGCGAGGCGGACAGGGACGCGGCCCTGGGCAGAATCAAGTTCAATATGGATTACGCCGCCTTCGGTGACCGCGACATTGTCATCGAGGCCGCGACCGAGAACGAGGAGGTCAAGCGCGAGGTGTTCAAGACCCTCGTGCCGCATTTGAGCGACGACGCGATTATCGCGACGAACACATCGTCGATTTCCGTCACCCGGCTGGCCGCGCGCACGGACCGACCGGAAAAATTCATCGGGCTGCACTTCATGAACCCGGTGCCGATGATGAAACTGGTCGAAATCATCCGGGGCCTGGGCACCGATGTTGAGACCTATCAGGCAGTCTGCGTTCTGGCGGAACAACTTGGCAAGACGATTACCGTGTCGGAAGATTTCCCGGCCTTCATCGTCAATCGCATCCTGCTGCCGATGGTCAATGAAGCGATCTACACCCTTTACGAGGGGGTCGGAAACGTCGAGGCCATCGACACCGGCATGAAACTTGGCGCCAACCATCCCATGGGACCCCTGGAACTGGCCGACTTCATCGGATTGGACACCTGTCTGGCGGTCATGCAGGTCTTGTATGAAGGCCTCGCGGACACCAAATACCGACCGTGTCCGTTGCTGGTGAAATACGTCGAAGCCGGTTGGCTGGGCCGTAAAACCGGTCGCGGGTTTTATGATTATGGCGGCGACGTACCGGTCCCGACGCGATAAAAAGCCAGCCCTGCCCTGGGCGGTTTACGGCGGGCGGTTTACGGCGACTTTAAATAAGACCGCACCAAGGCCTCGGCTTCCGGCGAATCCCATTCCGCGATTCCGACGAGCGCCCCGGCGACGCGACCGCCACGATCAACGAGAAACGTCGTCGGCATACCACGCACGCCAAGCTTCACCGCCAGCGCCATTTTAGGATCAAAAAACAGCTGCAATTCCTTCACGCCGAGCTTGTCGAGAAAAGGTCGCGCGACTTTCGCCCCGCCCCTGTCAACGCTGACCGCCGCGACCAGGAAGTCTTCGTGTCCCAGCGCCGCCGCCAGCCGGTCCAGGGACGGCATTTCGCGAATGCACGGCGCGCACCAGGTCGCCCAGAAATTTACCAGAACCACCTTGCCTTTGAACGCCTGCAATGTGACAACGTCCCCGTTTTCGCGCACGAAGGGCGTATCCGGCGCTGGTCGGGCGGGCGCATAGCGTATAAATTGCGCCATCCAGCCTTCCGGGGGTGGCGTCTCGCCCGCCGAATGCGCCGTGCGCCAGGCGACCGGAAGAACCAATGCGGCGCAGAGCGAGGCGAGCAGGAATTGGCGGCGTTTCGTCATCGTTTTTATAGTCCGTCCATCTTGAGTACGTTGTGTCATGAATGAGTCCAAGAACGCAAATAGCGCGAAGCCCGCCGCCAATTCGATGTGGGGCGGTCGGTACGCGAACAGCCCGTCGGAAATCATGGAGCGGATCAACGCCTCGATTGATTTCGACCGCCGTTTGTATCGCCAGGACATCGCGGGATCAAAGGCGCATTGCGAAATGCTGATCGCACAAGGCGTCATCGCGTCCGATGACGGCGCGGCGATTCTGGGTGGGCTGGACGCGGTTCTGGCGGAAATCGAAAGCGGCGACTTCGAATTCAAAACCGCGCTGGAAGATATTCACATGAATATCGAAGCGCGCCTGAAAGAGTTGGTCGGCGACGCGGCGGGGCGGCTTCATACCGCGCGCAGCCGCAACGATCAGGTCGCAACCGATATTCGTTTGTGGGTTCGCGACGCCATCGACAGCCTCGATAGTCAATTGAAGGCGCTGCAGGAAGCGCTGATCGCCAAAGCGGAAACCCATGCGGGCGACGCCATGCCGGGGTTCACCCATTTGCAACCGGCGCAACCGGTGACCTTCGGCCACCATATGCTGGCCTATGTCGAAATGTATGGCCGCGACCGCGCGCGTCTTGCCGATTGCCGCAAACGGGTCAATGAATCGCCGCTTGGCGCGGCGGCGCTGGCCGGAACGTCGTTCCCCATTGACCGGAACATGACGGCGCGCGCGCTCGGCTTCGACCGGCCGCTGGCGAATTCCCTGGACGCGGTTTCGGCGCGCGATTTCGCGCTGGAATTTCTGGCGGCGGCGGCGATTTGCGCATCCCATGTGTCGCGTCAGGCCGAAGAACTGGTGATCTGGTGCGCCCCGCAATTCGGCTTCATTCGCCTGTCCGATTCGTTCAGCACCGGATCGTCGATCATGCCGCAAAAGCGGAACCCGGACGCCGCCGAACTCGCCCGCGCGAAAGCCGGGCGGATATACGGCGCCCTGACGACGCTGCTTGTGGTCATCAAGGGATTGCCGCTGGCCTATGGCAAGGACATGCAGGAAGACAAGGAACCGGTGTTTGACGCCACCGACAGCCTGTCGCTGATGCTGGCCGCCATGGCGGGGATGGTGAGCGATATGACGGTCGCGCCCGATGCGTTGCGCCGCGCGCTCGCCGACGGCTTTCCAACCGCGACCGACCTCGCCGATTGGCTGGTGCGTGTCTTGGACATGCCATTCCGCGACGCCCATCACGTGACGGGAACCCTTGTCGGCGTCGCGGAAGCGCAAGGCGTCGCGCTGGATGCGCTATCGCTGGACGCCATGCAGGCTGTCGAACCACGCATCACCCAAGACGTTTTTTCCGTTTTGTCCATCGACGCATCGGTGGCCAGCCGAACCAGCGAAGGCGGCACGGCGGTCGAACTGGTGCGCCAGGCCGCCGCCGCCGCACGGGAGCGATTCTTATGAGCCGGTTGCGAAATCGCCTGTTTATCATTGCGACGATGGCCGTGTTGGCCACAGCCCCGCTTGCAGGATGCGGCAAGAAGAACGAACCAAAACCGCCCAGCAAGGACAGTTCGTTTCCCAAGGCGTATCCAAGCGGGGCGCCGCGGTCCGACGCCGCGCCGAACGGCACGCTGTCAATGCACCAACTCGCTTTCCTGAAGGGCCGCAACCAATGAACCCTTTTGTCTACAAAAACGGCGTGCTGCATGCCGAGGACGTGGCGATTCCCGACATCGCGGCGGCGGTCGGAACGCCGTTCTATTGTTATTCCACGGCGGGCCTGGTGCAGCGCTATACGGCGTTCGCGGATGCGTTTCCGCATAACCGCGCCACGATCTGCTACGCCGTCAAGGCGAATGGGAACCTGGCGGTGATCCGCACGCTGGCCAACCTTGGCGCGGGCGCAGACGTGGTGTCTGAAGGCGAAATGCGCCGCGCCCTGGCCGCCGGTGTTCCGCCCGACAGGATCGTTTTTTCCGGCGTCGGCAAATCGCGCGACGAACTGGCCTTCGCCCTGACCCAGGGCATCGCCCAGATCAACGTCGAATCCGAACCGGAACTGGAAGCGTTGAGCGAAATCAGCGCCGCCCTGAACCGCACGGCGGCGATAGGCCTGCGCGTCAATCCGGATGTCGATGCGGAAACCCATGAAAAAATCTCCACCGGCAAGGCGGAAAATAAATTCGGCATCGATATTTCACACGCCCGCGCGGTGTTCGCCCGCGCCCGGGACCTGCCCGGAATCGATCCGGTTTCCGTCGCCGTGCATATCGGATCGCAGATCACCGATTTGCATCCGCTGCGAACCGCGTTTGGCCATGTCGCGACCCTGGTCGATGCGCTGCGCGCGGATGGGCATTCGATCGACCGCCTTGATCTGGGGGGCGGTCTGGGCATTCGCTACGACGACGAAACCCCGCCGACGCCCGCCGCATACGCCATGATGATCGACGAGACGCTGGGGCGCCTCGACTGTCATTTGATGTTCGAACCGGGCCGGGTGATGGTCGGCGAAGCGGGCATTCTGGTGACGTCGGTCCTGTACGACAAGGCGGGTCTGGCGCGTCGCTTCGTCATCGTCGACGCCGCCATGAACGATTTGTTGCGCCCGTCGATGTACGACGCCTACCATGGCGTGGCGCCGGTTCGCGAAACCCTCGGGGACGCCGTGCTGTCCGACGCCGATATCGTCGGCCCGGTTTGCGAAACCGGCGACACCTTCGCGCGCCATCGCGCGATGCCCATGGTCGACCCTGGCGACCTGCTGGCGATCCTGTCCGCGGGGGCATATGGCGCGGTCATGGCGTCAACCTACAACGCGCGACTGCTGGTGCCTGAAGTGCTGGTCAAGGACGACGCCTTCGCAGTCGTCCGTGCGCGCCCGACCTATGACGACTTGTTGAACATGGACCAGTTTGCGGATTGGCAGGATTTAGGGCAAAATTCGACCGTCTCCTGAGGATGACCACCTCACAAGGACGGATGCATGAACGCATGGTGGAAGAAC
>JABJJH010000221.1 GCA_018660965.1 Rhodospirillaceae bacterium
ACAACGCCAGTGTGACGATGGTCTTGCCGCTGCCGCTGGTGGGCGCGGCGATAATCAGGCCCGGCGCCGCTTCCGTTGGGGGGGATGTTGAGGAGGCTTGCATCGGCGCAAGATATCACCGAACCGCCATGCGCCAACAGGACCTTCACTCAATTCCGTTGAGGTGATTGGCGTTTCGTCTTTCAATGGCCTCGGCAATGGTTAAAATTCGCCGAATTAATTTTACCGAAAGGCCGCCGCGCTTATGGGGCGGCTTTGTTTTGAAATTCAGAAAAGATGGGGCGGTTCATGAATGGCGCGGAAAGTCTTGTAAGGACATTGGTCAAAGGCGGCGTGAACGTCTGTTTCACGAATCCAGGCACGTCGGAAATGCATTTCGTCGCGGCGCTCGACAAAGTCGACGGCATGCGATGCGTGCTGGGGCTGTTCGAAGGCGTGGTGTCGGGCGCGGCTGATGGCTATGCGCGAATGACCGGGACGCCCGCATCCACGTTGCTGCATCTGGGGCCGGGGCTTGGCAATGCGCTGGCCAATCTGCATAACGCAAAAAAGGCGGCGACCCCGATCGTCAATATCGTCGGCGAACACGCCACCTATCACATCAAACATGACGCGCCGTTGACCGCCGATATCGAAGGCATCGCTGGACCGGTGTCGCATTGGGTCAAAACTTCGCCGGACGCCAAGTCGGTGGCGACTGACGGCGCCGCGGCCATCGCGGCGGCAAGCGCCGCGCCGGGACAGATCGCGACATTGATTTTACCTGCCGACACCGCCTGGAATGACGCCGACGGCGTCGCCGACGTTCCCGAAATCGCGGGCCGCGGGACGGTTTCCGACGCGGCGGTCACCGAGGCGGCGACGGCGTTGCGATCCGGCGAACCGACCTTGTTGTTGCTGACGGGTCAAGCGTTGTACCAGGATCCGCTCGACCTTGCGGGCGGCATTGCGGCGAAGATGGGCGCCGACGTCATGTCGCAAGGCTCCAACGCGCGCCTTCAACGCGGCGCCGGACGGGTGCCGGTTCTTCGTATTCCCTATGTGGTTGAACAGGCGCTGGACGTGCTCAAAGACTACAAACACATCATTCTGGTCGGCGCGAGCGTTCCGGTGGCGTTTTTCGCCTATCCGAACACGCCCAGCTTCCTGGCGCCGGAAGGATGCAAATTTCACCATCTGGCCGGAATCGCTGATGACATGGTCGATGCGCTGGAGCAATTGGCCGACGCGGTTGGCGCCAAACGCTCCGACGCGATGCGGCAGGCGCCGGGTCGTCCGGGCCGTCCCAGCGGCGCCTTGACCCCGGATTCCATCGCCGCCGCCCTTGGCGCGACAATGCCGGAAAACGCCATCGTGTCGGATGAGTCGGTTTCCACCGGACGCGGGTTTTATCCGCTGACCGCCGGGGCGCCGCCGCATTGCTGGCTGAACAACATGGGCGGATCGATTGGCCTTGGCATGCCGCTCGCCACGGGCGCCGCCGTCGCCTGCCCTGATCGCAAGGTGGTCTGCCTCGAAGGCGACGGCAGCGGCATGTACACGTTGCAATCGCTGTGGACCCAGGCGCGCGAGGGGCTGGACGTGACGACGCTGATTTTCGCCAATCACTCCTACAATATTCTGAAGGGCGAACTGGCAAAAGTCGGGGCCGGCAATCCGGGTCGCAAGGCGCTCGATATGATGGATTTGTCGCGTCCGGATCTTGACTGGCTGATGCTGGCGCGGGGTATGGGCGTCGATGGCGCGCGCGTCACGTCGGCGGATGAATTGAACAAGGCGCTGGACGCCGGTTTCGCCACGTCGGGGCCGTATGTCATCGAAGTGATGCTGTAGCGTCGCTCGGTTCAGGCTCCCGATTGCCCGAAGCCCATGGCGCGGCGTAGACTGGCGCGCATGACTCGTAAACCGGAAACGCCGCTTCGGCGCGGCTGGACGACGGGCGCCTGCGCGGCGGCGGCGGCGCGCGCGGCCTTTGCGGCATTCCACTCTGGCGTCTTCGCGGAGTCGGTGACAATTCGTCTGCCGCGCGGCGAGCGGCCTACCTTCATCCTCACCGACTGTATATTAGGCCGAGACGCTGCGGGGCCGTTCGCGACGGCGGGCGTCGTCAAGGACGCGGGCGACGACCCGGACGTGACCCATGGGGTGACCGTGTTGGTGACGGTGCGGATGGGTGTCGCGGGAACCGGCGTTACGTTTCATGCGGGCGATGGCGTGGGGATTGTCACCAAGCCCGGACTTCCCCTGGCGCCGGGGGAGCCCGCCATCAACCCGGCGCCGCGCGCCATGATCGTGGACGCGCTAGGCGACGTGGCGGAAGAACTGGACGTGGCGCGCGACGTAGACATTACGATCGCCATTCCCGGCGGCGCCGACATTGCGACGCGAACCTGGAACCCCCGGTTGGGCATTCTTGGCGGCTTGTCGATCCTGGGCACGACCGGCATCGTCATTCCATATTCCTGCAGCGCCTGGATTCACTCCATTCACCGGGGCGTCGATGTCGCGCGCCATACGGGCGTGACGCATATCGCGGGCGCAACCGGCAAAACATCCGAAGCCTCGGTCAAGGCGGCGTTTGGGCTGGACGATGGCGCGCTGATCGACATGGGCGACTTCGCCGGGGGTTTGTTGAAATACTTGCGAAGCCATCCAGTGCCCCGGCTCACCATCGCGGGCGGGTTCGCCAAGCTGACAAAACTGGCGCAAGGCAACCTCGATCTCCATTCGGCGCGCAGCCAGGTCGATTTCGACCGGCTGGCCCAAATCGCCAGTGGGTTGGCGCCCCTGTCAGAGAATGATCTCGGGACGCGGATTCGAAACGCCAACACCGCCGCCGAGGCGCTGGAGATCGCATCGGGCTTGCCGCTGGCCGACACCATCGCGGCGCAGGCGCGCGGCGTGGCGCTGGCGACCTTGGCGGGCGGCGTGAAGGTCGATGTGTTCGTCATCGACCGTCAGGGCGACCGTGTTGGCTATGCAGGACCGTAAGCCGCATCTGTTAATTTTGGGTGGAACCGGTGAAGCGGCGGCGTTGGCGCGCGCGGTCGCGACCGTTTATGGCGACCGCATCTTGATGACGTCTTCGCTGGCGGGCCGGACCCGCGCCCCCGCGTCGATCCCCGGCGCCATTCGAATCGGCGGCTTTGGTGGGCCGGACGGATTGCGGGCGTGGATAAATGTGAACGGGATCGACGCTGTCATCGATGCGACGCACCCGTTCGCCGCGCGGATGAGCGCGAATGTGGACCAGGCGGTGGGCGGCTTGCCCAATCTTGGGGGGGCGCATCTTCGGTTGGTGCGCCCGGCGTGGACGCCACGACCCGGCGACGATTGGCGCACGGTCGAGGATGTCGTCGCCGCCGCCGCAATACTACCGAGTGTTGGACGGCGCGCCTTTTTGACCGTTGGCGCCAGCGACCTTGGCGCATTTTCGGGCGTCGCGGATATTTACTTTCTGGTTCGTGTGATCGATATACCGGATTCGGCCCCACCTCTTGCGAAGTATGATATTGTCACGGCGCGCGGGCCGTTTTCAAAAACCGGCGAAATTCAATTGATGAAGGATCATCGTATTGATGTCGTGGTTTCGAAAAATAGTGGCGGGGATGCGACCGTGGCGAAACTGGACGCTGCGCGGGCGGCGAGCCTGCCGGTTATAATGATCGCGCGGCCTCCGGCGCGAATAAGCGGCGACAGGGCGGAAACGACGGAACAGGCTCTGGCGTGGCTGCGGCGGGTAGTCGGGCCGGAATAAAGGATGAGAGAACGGCGATTCATGACGCGACTCTATATAATATTAACAGCGGTTTTCTTTTTGGCCCTCGCCGAAACACCGACCGTGCGCGCGCAAACCAGTTTGCTGGCGGGCCATCCGTTGATCGATGGCGCGGCGATCGGCGACGCCGATGTCGTCGAGTATTGGCTGAAGCGCGGCATGCGACCGGACATCGCGGATGAGGATGG
>JABJJH010000570.1 GCA_018660965.1 Rhodospirillaceae bacterium
TACCACGAAATGGACACCGGGCATTACCCGATGCTGACCCATCCCGAGGAACTGGCCCGGCTATTGACCTCAAGTTAAGCGCTATCCCCTCAGCGCGCCTCGATTTCATCGATGCGGGCGGCGGGTGAAATGTGGTTGAGGCTGATGCGCGACTCGATCACGGCGGGCCCGTCATACGCCATTGCTTCGGCGACCACGCTGTCCACATCGCCTTCGGCTTCAATCAGGAAACCCTTGGCGCCAAACGCTTCGCCCCATTTCACGAAGTCGGGGTTTTGCAGCGCCGTCGCGGTGACGCGGCCCGGAAACGCCTTGGCCTGGTGCATGCGGATGGTGCCGTAGGCGCTGTTGTTCGCCACGAATATCTTGATCGGCACGCCGTATTGAACCGCCGTCGCCAATTCATTGCCTGTCATCATCACGCCGCCGTCGCCAACGAACACCACGATCTGGCGTCCCGGCGTGGATATCCCCGCCGCGACCCCGGACGGCACGCCCGGCCCCATGGCCCCGACGGTCGCGCCGATGAACATGTTTTCCTGCCCCATATGCAGGAAGCGCGCGGGCCAACTGGAAAAGTTCCCGGCGTCGGTGGTGATCACTGCATCCTTGGTCAAATGCTTGTTGATCGCTTCCACCACATGGCCGAACACCAGACCGTCATTGGCCGACACCGGCGTCCAGTCCATGACCGAGTTGTGCGCGTCGTTGAGCCGCTTGACCCAGGCCTTGCGTTCGGCGGGCAGGTCGCCGGCGCCCGCCGCCAGCATGGCCTTGATGAATTCATGCGGGTCACAGCCCAGACCAAGGGTCGGCTGAAACACGCGACCGACTTCGTTGGTGTCCGGCCAGACATGGATCATCGGCTGGTCGGGCACGGGCGCGCGCGGGAAGGTGTAGCCCTGACTCATCGACGGACCAATCCGTTCGCCGATCACCACCAGCAGGTCGGTTTCCTTCATGATGTCCAGAAGTTCCGCCGGCGCGCGGTTGGCCATCCGACCGGCGCTGTTGGGATGGCGGCTGTCGAAAATATGAAAGCGCCGTTGCGACGACGCCACCGGCAGATCGAAGGCTTCGGCGAATTTCGTCAGATCACCGAGCGCCGCCGCGCCATGCAGCCGCCCCCCGGCGATGACCAGCGGTTTCTTGGCGCTTCGCAGCATTTCCAGCGCGCGGGCCGCATCGTCAGGCGTCGGCGCGGTCAACGCCCTGGCGCGCGGGCCCAGCGGTTCCGCGTCGCAATCGCCGTACAGCAAATCTTCCGGCAAGACGACGACGACCGGACCGGGCGTGCCCGATTGCGCCACATGGAAGGCGCGCGCGAGGTCTTCGGCGATGCGGCGCTGGTCGATGACTTCGATCACCATTTTGGCGGTGTCGGAATAGGTTTTGGAATAGTTCATTTCCTGCAACGTCATGCGATTCAACTCATCGCGTTCCGCCTGCCCCACCAGAAACACCACAGGTTCGGCGTCGTGATAGGCCACATGCAGGGCGATGGAGGCGTTCATCGCGCCGGGACCCCGGCTGATGATGCAAACACCCGGCTGGTTGCGCAGGCGCGCATGGGCGACGGCCATCAACCCCGCGCCGCCTTCGTGACGGCACACCACCAGTTTCATGCTGGGGAAGTCGAGGAAGGCGTCGGTCAGCGGCAGATAGCTTTCGCCCGGCACGCAATACGCGACATCGACGCCGTGCGCCTCCAGCGTGGCGGCCAGAACATGGGCGGCGGATTTGGTCATGGATTTATCCTCCCTCGGATATGGGTGTTGTTGATTTGATTAAAAATTCGGCGAACGGTTTTGAAAGGCGCCTAAATGCTGCTGACTAAATGCCCTGGCGAACCTTCGGGAACACCTCTTCGGCGATAAGCTGCATCGTTTCCATGGATTGGGACACCTCCATCCCCGGCCAGTGCATGCTCATGACGATGTGGTTCATGCCGACTCGCTTGTTGAACTTGATGATCTGTTCGGCCACGTCGTCCGGCGACCCGATGAAGAAGCGATCCTTCATCAGATCCTCGAACGGTTGACCCAATTCGTCTTCTTCCCCGGGGCGGGACTGGCCCAGGCCCCAGGCGTGATAGGCTTTATATTTGTTCATGATCGGCCCTTCCGCGATGCGGTAGGCTTCTTCCCGCGTCGGCGCGACGAACACTTCGCGCCGGAACGGAAATTCATCGGGGAACGGCTTGTCCGCTTCGTCGAGCGCGCGCTTGTAGGTCTCCACCTGATCCGCCACGGCGTCGAGCCGGTCGTTCGGCCCCACATACCAGCACGTCCCCATGCGCGCGGCGCGCTGGATCGCGGCGTCCGCGCTGCCGCCGATCCAGATTGGCGGATGGGGTTGTTGAACCGGTTTCGCCGAACACGACGCCTCATCCAGTTCGAAATGCGAACCTTTGATCGTGACGGTTTCCTCCGTCCACAGGCGCTTGATCGCGGTCAGATTTTCTTCGAACCGCTTGCCGCGCACCTTGCGCGATGTGCCGAACGCCTTGAATTCCACGTCGCGATAGCCGACCCCGCAGCCGAAAATCGCCTTGCCGTTGGTCATGATGTCCAGCGTGCCGAGCTGTTCGGCGACATCCAGCGGCTTGTGCAGCGGCAGCAGCAAAACACCCGTGTTCAGGCGCAGGCTGGGCGCTTCGGCGGCGACGCGGCACAGGAACGGAATTTGCTGTAAATCCTGCAGCGGGTGGGTGCTGTAATGCGCGCCCTTGGTGATCGAGTTATAGCCCAGCCGTTCGGCCATGCGGGCCTGTTCCAGCATTTCCGCGAACCGGTCGGCGACCGCGTCGCCTTGCGGAAATTGGCCGCGCATCATGATCCCGAATTGCATTGTGTTCCCCCTGCCTCGTCTCGTCGTGGCTAACTTTAGGCGACGGACCACCGCGAACACCAACCCTTTCTTGCATCTCGCGAAGAGTCTGGCCCAGAATATGGGGGGAGACGGATTATGGCGGAAATCGTTCTGGGAATCGGCGTGTCGCACACGCCAATGCTGAATGCGCCGGTGGAAGACTGGCCGCGCTTCATCGAACGCGACCAGGTCCGCGACAACCGGGACAAGGATGGCGCGCCCGCGACCTATGACGATTTGCTGCGCGCCGCCGGGCCGGATATGGCCGAACACATCAAGCCGGAAGCCATGGCGGTTCGCCACGCGGCGGCGATGGATAATTTGCAGCGCATTCGCGACGCCCTGGCGAACGCGGCGCTCGACGCCCTGATCATCGTCGGCGACGACCAGCACGAGCTGCATAACGACCAAAACATGCCATGCTTCCTGATTTATCGAGGCGAAACGATCCCGAACGTGCCGCTTAGCGCGGCGGGCGTGGATCGGGCGGATTCGGATTGGGGCGTACGAATGACGGCGAAATATTACGAAACCGACGGCCCGCGCGAATACCCCGTGGATGCGAAGCTGGCCAATCATCTGATCGAACGCCTTATCGACGACGAATTCGACATCGCGTGCGCCAATTCGGTGGAACCGGGCAAGGGCGAAGGCCACGCTTTCGGCTTTGTCCATAATCGCCTGCTCAACGACGCCGATTTGCCCGTGACGCCGGTGTTCGTAAACACATTTTATCCACCGAACCAACCCAGCCCGCGCCGCTGTTACACGCTGGGTCAGGCGATATCACGAGCCGTCGCAAGCTATCCCGGGGACGCCCGAATCGGCGTTATCGCGTCCGGAGGTCTGAGCCATTTTACGGTCGATGAGGATCTGGACCGGGGCGTGCTGCGCGCGTTGCAGGAAAAAGACGCCGCCGCGCTGCAATCCATCCCCACGCACAAGCTAAACGGCGGCAGTTCGGAAATCCGCAACTGGATATGCGCGGCGGGCGCGCTGGAAGCCCTGCCGCTGCAATGGTCCGACTATCAGCCCGGATACAGAACGCCTGCGGGCACGGGCACGGGGCTTGGATTCGCGATCTGGTCTAATTCCTAAAGCCCCAGCCGGTCCTTCATGCCGTACCAGACATAGACCATCGGCAGAAACCAGGGCTTCCCGCTGTAGAGCGGCTTGGTCATGAAATCCTCGGCGGCGAACACGGTGTCGGCCCCTTTATTGCCGACGATGTCGTGCGCCGCCTTCATGGCGACCCAGCGCGCCCAGACGACGCCGGACCCGCAGAACCCGGTCGCGTAGTGAACGCCGTCCTTGACCACGAGCTTGGGCATGTAATCGAACGTGAACCCGGTATAGCCCCACCAGGTATGGGTCAGCTCCACGCTATGGAGTTCCGGGAAAATCTCGACCAACACCTTGCGAAGCTTCTGCGCCTTCTTCATGGGGTCGTCGTTGATCGTTCCCGCCTTGCCGCCGAAGACAATGCTTTCACCATCCGGCGACGGGCGGAAGTAATTATAAAGGTTGCGCGATTCGCCCAGCATGCGGCGCTTCGGCATGAGGCGGTCCATGACGTCCTTGCCCAGATGCTCGGTCGCGATGATCTGGCTGGGGATCGGAATCACGCGGCGTTGCAGCCACGGCGTCGCGGGCCCGGTGTAGCCGTTTGTCGCCATGATGACGTTGCGCGCCCGCACGACGCCGCGCGACGTTGCGACCTCGTGGCCGTCACCATCGCTTTGCACGCCGGTCACTTCGGTCTGCCCATGCACGATCACGCCCGCATCAAGGGCGACCCTCAGTATTCCCTGATGCAGCTTGCCCGGATGGACCCCGGCGATGTCGGGGCGGACCATGCCGCCATGATAGAGATCGCTGCCAATTTCGGCGCGCTGTTCCGGTTTCGACACCATGCGGGCGCCAACACCCAGATGCTTGTTTATCAAATCGGCTTCACGGCCCATGGCGTCGTAGTGCTTTTCCCGATAGGCGCCGCGAAACAGCCCGGCCGGTTGATAATCGCAATCGATGTTTTCATCTTCGACGAAACGGGCCAGATCCTTGCGCGCCTCGACCCCTTCGCCATAAACCGCGACGGCGCGTTCAAGGCCATGGCGCTTGATCATCTCGCCGAAGCCAATGCGGATATTGCCGCTGGCCTGTCCCCCATTGCGGCTGGACGCGCCTTCGCCGGGGCGGTCCTTTTCGAACACATGCACCGACCGGCCCGCCCGCGCCAGAACGATGGCCGCGCTCAACCCGGCGTAACCGGACCCGACAATGGCGACATCGGTCTCCGTAGGGAACGGCGATTCCGCGATATCCGTGCGCGGGGCTTCTTCCCACCAGAACGGCTCATCATTCAATGTTTCAGTCATTCCCGTTTCGGTCATCGTCGTTTCGGTCATCCCTGGCCCTTTTCCTTTTAGTTTTGTCTGGCGCCGTTAAAATCTTGAACCAACCCCATCCGGTTAACAAGGACATGACATCATGGCGCCCATCGATCTTTACTTCTGGCCGACTCCGAATGGCTGGAAAATCACGCTCATGCTCGAAGAATGCGGGCTGCCCTATGACATCAAGCTGGTGAATCTGGGCGAGAAGGAACAATTCAAGGACTCGTTCCTGAAAATTTCCCCGAACGGCCGCATGCCCGCCATCGTCGATCCGGACGGGCCGGGCGGCGCGCCGATATCGATCTTCGAATCCGGCGCCATTCTGCAATATCTGGGGAACAAGACCGGGAAATTCTATCCGCAAGATCAGCGCGACCGCACCGAGGTCGAACAATGGCTGTTCTGGCAGATGGGCGGCCTTGGCCCCATGGCGGGACAGGCGGCGCATTTCCGCAATTACAAGGCGGACAAGATCGACTACGCGGTCAAACGCTACACCGACGAAGTGGTTCGGCTCTACGGCGTCATGGACGGGCGTCTGGCGGACCGCGACTTTCTGGCCGGCGATTATTCCATCGCCGACATGGCGTGCTGGCCGTGGATTCGCGGCTACAAGGCGTATGGCATCGACTTGACCGAATTCACGCATTTGCGCGCCTGGTTCAAACGCGTCGGGGGGCGCCCCGCCGTCGAACGCGCCGCCAATATCGGCAAGGACGATTTCCGGGAACGGCAAAAACGCGCCCAAGGGGCGATCTGAAAGGCTCGATTTAGAAGTCGCCTATCTTCGACCACCGCGCCGCGCCTCGCGGTAGAAAATGAACAACCCGCTGGCGATGACGATCGCGGCGCCGGTAATCGTCGTTGCGCCGGGGACGTCGTCGAACATCAA
>JABJJH010000431.1 GCA_018660965.1 Rhodospirillaceae bacterium
CCATCGCCAAACGCACCGCGCTCAACGCGCTGCGCGCCGCGAGACCACTGTGCAGCGGCTTGGTCATGGTGCCGAAGTTGCGCCGCAGACCGCTGGCCATCGATCCTGCAATGCCCATCGCTTGTTGTATGGTCGGCGCATCCAGACCGTGCAGCCGGGAGAGCGCCGCAAGTCCCGAAAACAGGGCGAGCGTGCCGGTGGCGTGGTAGCCGCGCTGGTAATGCTCATTGGTGATGCCCAGGCCGATTTTTCCGCCGACTTCGACGCCAATGATGTAGGCCTCGATGAAATCTTTACCGCTTACCGTTTCACCGTTCGTGCTGGCCAGCGCGGCGGCGAGTATCACGGCGCTGGGATGGGCCGGCATCATCGACAGTACATCGTCGTAATCAAGCGCGTGACCGTAGGCGCCGTTGATCAGCGCGGCGGTTTCAGCGGTGGTGGTGAGGCCGGTTCCGAGTATGGGGGCGGCGCCGGACTCGCGGGCGGCGTCGAGATAGCGTTGCAATGGTTCGGCGACTTCGGAACTGACGCCGGCGAGTATCACCGCATAGGTGTCGGCGATGACCTTGATCGCTTTTTGATCGCTGCCCGGCGGAAAGTCCGACGCTTTGGCGTTTACAATAAATTCCGCGATGGTGGCGGTGGCGCCCATGATTGTCCCTTTATGTGGTGCGTTGTGCGACAGCCTCGTCATGGAGGAAGATACAGGAGATGCTCAGTTCGGCGTCGTCACACTGTATATTGCGCCAGCTTCTCATCATCGAGGTCAATGCCCAGTCCCGGTCCCGATGGCAGGGGGATACTTCCACGGCTGATATCAAGCCGGGTCGCCGCCACGGTGTCGACCACCTTGAGCGGCCCCACGCACTCCAGTCCAGGTACGACATTGCGCGAGGTGGCGCCGAGCATAATCTCCGCCATCGTGCTGAGGTCCAGCCCGAACCCGTGTCCCAGAACAACCGGCAGTCCTGCCGCTTCCGCGGTCGCCAACATGCGCGCGGACGACAACAGCCCACCGGCTTGCTTGATGCCAAACTTCACGAAGTCGGCGCAATCCGCCTTGATGACCCGGATCAGGCTTTGATGATCGCTGATGGATTCATCGGCCATGATAGGAAGCCCGCCTTCTTTTCGGACCTGAGCCAGACCTTCAAGGTCGTCTTTTGGCGTCGGTTGCTCAAACAATTGCATGTCGCAGGATTTAACCGCGTGGCACAACGCCAGCGCCTGGCTCACGTTGCATTGCTGGTTGGCGTCCATGCGTAGTTTCATATCCGAACCAACGGCGTCCCGCACCGCCGCAACCCGGTTACTATCCTTATCGACTTCGTTGCCAACCTTGATTTTCAACGACTTGAAACCGGCGTCTTGCCAACGCTTCGCTTCGACCGCCGCTTCGTCGGCCGGTAACTCGCCGACCCAGCCATTGAACAGCACCCGGTCGAGAACGGCCCCGCCCAGGTAATCGTGGAGCGCGACGCCCATCCGTCGGCAGATAAGGTCAACACAAGCAAGCTCCACACCCGCCGAGGCGCCGGGTTGCGTAGGCGCCAGTTTGGATGCCAGTTCAACGATCCGGTTTACGTTGCCGGGATCTTCCCCGATCAGCGCCGGGCCGACAAGCTTTTGAATGGCGACGGTCAGTTCCGGGGCGGTGTTCGGCGATACGGCCTTGCTGGATGGGTCAATGCTGCTGATTCCGGCCGCGCCGTCCGTCGCTGTAACCCGCACCACAACGCATTTGGTGATGTTTTTGGAAACACCGCCGCTTGTAAACGTGTCAACCAGCGGCATGCCCACGTTGAATACGTCTACCTGACTGATCTTTACCGTCACTTTTAACTCCTCATCCAACGTCTGCGGCGCGACGTAAGTTCCCAAATGGGCTTTCCCCGGTATAGCGCCGGACTCCAGTCTCATTAACGCCGCTGTTCTTTACAAACGCGAGGGGATTTTCCCGCCTCGCTTTGATCGTTTGCGATGTGGATTGTAGAAGCCATTGATATATTTAAACAAGGCCGTATCGGATTGCCGCCTCCATTTCCATTTGACATTAACCCATACATAATTTAAGTGTATATGAACTTGATAATAATTCTCAATCGCATAATATGCTGGCGGAAATTTTAACGGTACCAAACACACTTAGCGACTCCCTGGAAGGCGACAAATGAACATGACGTGTAAATTCACATTGTTGCGCCGAACCGTTATTTCGGTGGCGCTCGGCGTGGTGGCGGTTTCAGCGGCGCCGGCCGTGCAGGCTGAAGAGGTAAACCTGTATTCATCACGCCAACCGTTCCTGATGAAACCACTGCTAAAGGCGTTCACCAAAGAGACCGGGATCAAGGTCAACATGGTCTATCTCAAGAAGGGGATGCTGGAACGTCTTAAATCCGAAGGCAGAAATAGCCCGGCCGATTTGATTTTGGTGTCCGATATCGGGAATTTGCACAACCACGACAAGGCGGGCCTTTTGCAAAGTGTGTCGTCGAATAAGTTATCCGCTAACATTCCCGTTCAATACCGCCACCCGGACGGCAACTGGTTCGGGTTGACCACCCGCGCGCGCGTCATTTACGCGTCCAAGACCAGGGTCAAGCCCGGTGAGGTGACATCGTATGAGGATCTCGCCGATCCCAAAATGAAGGGCCGTGTTTGCATTCGATCTGGCAAACACGTCTACAATGTTTCCCTGCTGGCGTCGATTATTGTGGCCAGCGGCGCGGACGCGGCCAAGGCGTGGGCCAAGGGCGTGAAGGCCAATCTGGCGCGCAAGCCGCAGGGCAATGACCGCAC
>JABJJH010000214.1 GCA_018660965.1 Rhodospirillaceae bacterium
CGAACCAAAGCTCACCGTCGCGGCGCACCGCCGCCGACGCGTGCAACACGCCCGATGGGTGCATCAAGCGCACTTCGCCATTAGCCGGGGACGATAGATTGCGATTCACCAGCGTGCCGTCAATCTGAGACGCCACCGCCAGGCACATGGAACACGTACCGGGCAAGGCGCGGTGCGGATCGCCCATGGAGATCATGCGCGCCGTCACATCGCCATCCGCCGCCATGAGCGGGTCGCCCGCGAGCGTAGGCGCGTCCTGGGCGGGGGAAACGAAACCAATGGCGGGCCGGTTGGTGATCCGCGCCATCGCTTCCTCTATCGACGCATTCAGGCCCAGTTTCACCGAAGCGGCGGCGCGAATTTCCTGTAGCTTGTTCAGGACATCGGGATTGGCTTCCAGATCCTTGGGCAATTCCACGCCGGTCAACCCAACGCTCTTCGCCTCCACAAGCACGCATAGCGCCGAGGCGTCGACGATCGACGCTTCGACCTGACCCAGACTCGGGGTTTCAAGAATATCCACCTCGGCCCCCGTCGGCAGCATCTTGCCGGTGAATGATCCGCCCGGTTCGACGAAATCCAGACGCACCGCGGAACCCTGTCCGGCCACGCCCGGCAAGTCATAATCGCCGTCCACCGCCGCCAACCCGTCATCCATGTCGAAATGGGCGTGTATCAGCTTGTTCGTGTTGGTGTTGTGGATGCGAATCATGCCGCTGTCGCCGTCCAGCGTCGCGATGCCTTCATCGACGGCGAACGGTCCCATGGCCGACGACATGTTGCCGCAATTACCGAGATACTCGACACGATTTTCGCGGATGACTACCTGTGCGAAGGTGTAGTCGATATCCGCATCGTCGCGTGACGGTGGTCCCACGACGCAAACCTTGCTGAGCGATGAAATGCCGCCGCCCATACCGTTCAGCTGACGGCCATTGGGGTCGGGACTGCCTATCGCGGCGGCGAAGATTTCCGACCAGATTTCGCGATCCTCCGGCAAGTCATCCTGCCGGAACACGATTGCATTGCTGGTGCCGCCGCGCATGAATGTTGCGGGAATTCGTATCTGACGCATGTCAAACTCCTTCCATGGCTGGTGGTCTGATCGAAACACTTGGTTCCCAAGCATTTCGTGAATCAGACCATCAACATAATAATCTGGTGGGGCAACTGATCGAAACCGATGGGAACCATCTGTTTCGGTTGCACCACTGGGTTTACGCCGCGAGAATGGCCGCGCCTTCGATTAGCGTGGATTGCTTGCCGTCAACCCCGACGGGCACGTCGCCCACCAAGGTCGTGCGATAGAATTGCCGGTCGAAATCGGTATCGAAGATATCGGACGGCGCCAGATGCGACGTCGAACGATTATCCCAGAACGCGATGCTGCCGGGTGCCCACTTGAAACGCACCGTGTATTCCGGCCGAACGATGTGTTCCCACAGGAATTCGACCAGCGTCTGGCTTTCACGCGGGGTCATGCCGACGATGGATTTCAGGAACGACGGACTGACGAACAAAATACGCTCGCCCGAGACTGGATGAACGCGAATCAGCGGATGTTCGCTGACGAGCGTATTGCTTTTCTGGGCGTCGGCGTAACCGTTCAACACCTCCACGCCCGGCGGTGGCGCGAAGCGATGCACCGCGCGCAACCCGTCCAGGAACCCGCGCAAGGTTTCCGACAACCCGTTATACGCTGCGACCAGATTGGTGAACTGCGTATCGCCGCCATAAGGCGGCACGACATCGCCGCGCAGAATGGAGGCGGCGGGCGGGTTGATGGCGGCGGTAATGTCAGTGTGCCAGCCCGACCAGGGACGAATATTCGCCTCGCCGGAATAGCGTTTCGCCTTACGATGCTTGGCGACGGCATAGATTTCCGGGTAGCCTTCGACATTGCCATAGACCGCATGCCCCGGCGTCAAGTCGCCGAACTGCCGGGCGAAATCGCGGTGCCCGTCATGGTCGAGCATCTGGTCACGGAAGAACACCACCTTCCACTTCACCAAGGCGGCGTTGATGTCCTTGACCTGTTCCGGCGGCAGCGGCTTCGTCAGATCGACCCCGCCGATCTCCGCGCCAATGTGCACCGAAAGCGGCGTCACCTCGATGGACGGTTCGTTTCCAACCACGTTCAAAGCCATTGCCCAATCTCCAATCTTGTTAGTAGATCAAATCAAGGGAAAATCGTATGCCGATGCGACCCGGCGCGCAATCACGAAACGCCACGCTGGATTGAACCGGCGCGGGTGCGATAGGATCGCCGCCGGTTTAACGCGTCATCAAGGAGGTCGGCGACCATGCGCGCCATCGTGTGCAAGAACTGGGGCGAGGTCGGCGACCTTTCGCTTGAAACCATCGCGGCGCCCGTCGCGGGACCCGGCGAAGTCCTGATCGACGTGAAAGCGGCGGCGGTCAACTTCGCCGATTCCATCATGGTCGCGGGCAACTACCAGACCAAGCCCGATTTGCCGTTCACGCCGGGGCTGGAAGCGTCCGGCGTGGTCGCGGCGTGTGGCGACGGCGTCACCCACCTCCGCCCCGGCGACCGGGTCATGGCCATGCTGGCTCATGGCGGCTATGCGGAACAGGCGGTCGTGGACGCCGGGGATGTGTTCGCCATTCCTGACCGGATGGGTTTCGACGACGGCGCGACCTTTCCCGTCTCCTATATTTCCAGCGATGTCGCCATTCGCTGGCAGGGCCGGCTGACGGCGGGCGAAACCATGCTGGTGCTGGGGGCGGCGGGCGGCGTCGGACTGACGGCGGTCGAAATTGGCAAGGCGATGGGCGCGCGGGTCATCGCCGCGGCCAGTTCGCCTGAAAAACTGGCCGTCGCGCGCGATCACGGCGCCGACGACGGCATCAACTACGCCGAAGAATCGCTCAAGGACCGGGTCATGGCGCTGACGGACGACCGGGGCGTCGATGTCTGTTTCGATCCGGTCGGCGGCGATATGTTCGACCCCGCGCTGTCGTCGCTGGCCTGGGGCGGGCGCATTCTGGTGGTCGGGTTCGTCGGCGGCATCCCGCGCATTCCCGCCAACCGGTTGCTGGTGAAAAACCGTTCGGCGTTGGGCTGTTCGCTGCGGCACTACCGATGGAATGAACCGGAAAAGCTGAAACACAGCGTCGCAGCGTTGTTCGAGTGGTACGAGGCCGGCAAGCTGTCGCCGCTGGTTACGCACACATACCCGCTGGAGGACACGGTCGAGGCCATCGAATTGCTGACCAGTCGCCGCGCGCACGGCAAGATCATCGTGAACCCCTGACCAACCACACCCTGACCAACCACCCACTAACCTAAAGGCGCCCACCCCGTGGACATTCGTTTGAGCGAACCCGGCAAACACATCGCCGTTATCACCATCGACAATCAACCCCGCCGCAACGCCATGACGCGGGCCATGATGACCGAATTGGCGCGGCTGTGGGACGAGTTGAAAACCTCGTCCCACCGCTGCATCATCATCACCGGCGCGGGCGATCGGGCGTTCAGTTCCGGCGCCGATTTGGGTGGCGACATGAGCGCCGAACCCGAAGTGGCGGCGATGGTCAATCGCGCGCTGTTGAAGACCTGCGTCTATCCGAAACCCATCATCGCGGCGGTGAATGGCGATTGCGTCGCGGGCGGGTTGGAATTGATGCTGTCCAGCGACATTCGCGCCGCGGCGCCGAATGCGCGCTTCGGGCTGCCGGAAGTGAAATGGTCGATCTACCCGTTCGGCGGCGCGGCCGTGAAGCTGATCCAGCAAATCGGCCATGTTCACGCCATGAATATGCTGCTTGGCGCAGAATTGATCCCGGCGCAAGACGCCGCCGCGTTGAACCTGATCAACCGGGTTGTCCCGGCGGAAGACCTGATGGACTGGGCGCTGGCCAAGGCCGAGCGCATCGCCGCCAACAGCCCAAGCGCCGTTCAGGCGGTGAAGCGGCAGATCAGCGCGACCATCGCCGATCACGCGAAATCTCGCGAGGCGATGGAGCAGGAACTCGGTGATGCGGTGCGCAACGGCCCACATTTTCGCGAAGGAATCGCCGCTTTTCTGGAAAAACGCACCCCGAATTACGATTAAGCGTCCGATTTGAATAGCTTCCCGAGCCGGTTCTTTTGCAACTTTCCGGTCGAGGTCAACGGCAGGTCGGCGGCGGAAACGAAACGAAAATGGCGCGGCGTCTTGTAGGC
>JABJJH010000362.1 GCA_018660965.1 Rhodospirillaceae bacterium
TACGTGCGTTGTAAGATATAATGCCCAATTTCCGGCGCATAATTAAAGGTCATTTCATTCGACTGCTTGCGACCGCACCCGACGATAAATGTCTCAAAAGATCGTCCGAGCCGTTGCAACGTCTTGGTTCCCTGAACGGTGCAGGTCCAGATATTTTCCCAACCGAATGGCGGACGATCCGTTGTCACCGTGGAACGAAATGTCGTCCTTGCGCCGATCCGCATGGGAAACAAGGATCCTGTTTTATCGCGAAGAAGACGCCGCCCCGTCCCGCCTTTTCCGCCGGACCATTCCAGCGCCGGCAGGATTGGATTTGCGTCTGTGACGTGGATTTCACCGCTATCGGTGCGCCAAACGATCCGACCATCGGAAATGTTCGAAATTTCCCAGGTCGTGCGCGGATTGTCGAACGTGAACCGGTCGCCAAGTCGCAATTCGTGACGATTACCTTGGCCACTTTTACCTTGGCCACTTACAGGGTGATCCTCCAGACCACGTTCCGGCGATGACTCCGAAGTTGTCTCCTTTTTTCCCAGCCCAACGCTTTCCCAAAGATCAACTTCTTCCAGGCTTGAACACCCCGATAGGAGAATCGATATTCCGAGAATCAACGCGCGACGCAACCAGATCAACCCGATAGCCTCATGACTTCATACGATCAGTAAGCCGCAAACATATACCTGATTCGCGTCAAAAAAAGTCCCTTTAGGACGTCCACCATTGGAACTGGGTCGCGGGACGCGTCGTCACGGTCTGTTTTGAAATTCGGCAAGCCAGCCCCGCAAAATGACGGGTCACTTGACCGCGACGTTCAGCCTCTGCGGCGTCAAGGAGCCGGTCGCCTGCGCGAGGCGGTAGACTGCAATGCGGGAATCGTAATCGGCCTTGATCAAATTCAGCTTGGCGCTGAAAACCTCACTTTGCGCATCCAGAACATCCAGTTGCGCCCCCTTGCCCGCTTCGCGCAATTTAGCCCGCGCGATAAACACTTCTTCCGCGATGTTGACCGCGTTTTGCAGCAACTCGACACGCTTGACGTCGGTTTCCAACTTCGCGAAGGCGATCTCGACGTCTTCCTCAATCCGGCGGCTCGCAAAGTTATAGTCGTCATTGGTCGCCGCATAGGCGCGCGCCGCGGCTTCTACGCGCGCGCGCGTTTTGAAACCCGAGAAAAATTCCCAGTTGGCTTTCAATAGCAGCGATTGTTCACGCTCGATATCGCGCGTCGATCCATTGTTGTCCTGGTAGTCCAACGTCCCCACCAGATCCAGGCTTGGAAAATAATCCGCCTTCGCAACTCTTTTTCGTTCCCGTGCGGCGTCGGACCGGAAGCGAACGAGCAGCAATTGCGGATTTTGCTTTAACCCAAGTTGAACAGCCTCTTCCAGCGAAGCGGGCGCCAAGCCCGGGTCCGGTCGCGCATCCTGCAGGTCGCTCGGTTCCGGTATATGCCCGAAAAGCTGTTTGTACCGCGCCAACGCGGCTTTAAGATTGCCTTCGAACAACACGCGTTCCTGCTTCGCGACTTGCAGCCGGGATTTCGCCTGCGCGACATCCACCGTGATGCCCGATCCGCGCTGCACGCGTTCATCTTCCAATTCAAGTTGCGTTTGAATGGTCGATTCGTTCTGACGGGCTATTTCGATCAGCCGAACATTCAACAACACGTCCAGGTACTTGGACACGCCCTCGAACAACAAGTTCATCCGCGTACCGTACAGCGACATCTGCGCTTCGCGCGCGCTGTAGGTCGCCGCTTTCGACCCCGCATCGTCACGATAGCCGTTGAAAAGGTTTTGGGTTACCGTCAACGTCAGTTTGTCCCGACGAATACTGAACGCGTCCTCGCCGGTTGCGCGTCGCGCCGGGCTATCCGTACGCTCCGCGCCCGTATCGCCGGACAGCGCCATTGTTGGATAAAAGGCGCAATCCGCTTCCTCGATCCCGTAACGCGCGGCTTCCGAGGTATTTTCGGCGCTGCGAATTTGGGGATGCGAGGTCAACAAAACCCGCAATTCGTCGTTCAACGGCGCCGCGCTCAGCGCCCCCGCAACCAGCGTTAACCCGACGCCCGCCACAATGGCGCTTGTTACGATTTGTCTTACGTTACGTCGCAAAAAGTCCCTTCCACCTATGTGTTCGTCTGATTTTTCAAACTATTAATATAGGGTAGGTAAAGTAATAAAGGCGTAACCGATTTAGGTCAAAAGGAATTTATACTAAATACCCCATAGTTTTAACCCCTCAATCAACAACGCCGCCTCATCGTTCGCGAAAAGCTTCGTGCCTTAACTTTAACACAGGTTTTATCAGATAGTTCAAAACCGACCGGGTTCCGGTGTGAATATCGACCGTGGCCTGCATGCCGGGCGCTATCGGTAATACGCCTTTTTGCTTACCAAGATACGATTTTTCCGTTTGCACGATGACTTCGTAATACGTCTCCCCCGTCGGAGCCGTGTTGGTGTCGGCCCCAATTCTCGTCACAACCCCTTCCAATCCGCCATAGCGAACAAAATCATACGTAGAAATCTTCACGACCGCGCGTTGGCCAACTTGAACATAACCACGATCAACCGGGTTCAGTTGCGATTCAATCACCAAATTACCACCGGCCGGCACAATTTCCATAATCGGTTCGCCGGGTCGAACCACGCCGCCTATCGTATTGTTGCGGAGATTTTTAACGACTCCATTGATCGGACTGCGTATTTCAGCCCGCAACACTTGATCGGAGGCCTTACTCAGCAACTCGTTCACCCTGGCGAATTGCAACTCCACGGCGTTCAATTGTTCGATCGACCGCGTGATGAAACGCTCCTTGTCTTCGTTATAGCGGGCCTGTGATTCGGCCAGGGCCGCCTGCGCGCGCGGCACGGATTGCAGGAGAACAGCCGACTCGCCCGCCAACTTTTCAACCACGCCCTCAAGTTCCAAGTGTTCCATGCGCGGAATAAGCCCCTGGGACATGAGGCTCGCCGACATCTTCAATCGCTGCCGGGCCAGGCGTTCATCCGCCGCAACCGCGTATTTTTGCGCATCGAGTTGTTTAATCTCCAGTTCGCGCTGCTGAATTTGTTTGGAAACGACGAAAAGGCTGCCTTTGCGCTCCCGGCTCCAGGCTTCATGGGATTGCTGCTCGCTTCGAACCAATTCCGGACGACGCTCCGCCTCGGCTTTGGGAAAGACCGGCGCGCGCCCTTCCACTTGCGCCTTCAACCGCACCCGGCGAAGCGTCAGGGCGTCCAGTTGCACGATCAGTTCTTCGCGATTGACCCCACCGCCCGCCAGATCGAGTTGCACAAGCACCTGCCCCTTGATGACCGAATCGCCTTCCGCCACGTCGATGCGCTGCACGATCCCGCCCTCAAAGTGTTGAACCACCTTGAGTTGCCCCTGGGGAACGACCTCCCCGGTCGCCACCGACACCTCGTCCAGTTGCGCCGTGCTGGCCCAGACCAGAAAACTCCCGATAAGGACGCATACAAGAACCGCCGCCATACCGTGCGACGACGCTGGTCGTTCCGCCAGCATTGCCTCCAGTCTACTCACGCCGGCGCCTCCCGACGTGTCGAGGTCTCGGGAACCGTCTCATCCGCCTGGGGCTCGCCCGGTTTGGGGCTTGCATCGAGACGCGACAGCACCTGTGCGGCCGGCCCGGCCATCGCTACATGGCCTTTTTCCAGGACAAGGATTGAATCGCAGACTTCCAGAATCGTGGGGCTGTGGGTGACGACCAGAACAGTGTTTTTTCGCGAATACGCGCGTAACGAGTCGGCCAATCCCCGTTCGGCGTCCCGGTCGAGATTACCCGACGGCTCGTCCAGCAATAGAACCGCCGGCTCTTTAAGCATCGTCCTGGCGATGGCGATCCGCTGGCGCTGTCCCGCCGAAAGACCGCTGCCGCCCTCGGTTAAGGACGACCCGTAACCATCTGGTGAATCGATGATAAATTGATGTGCTTGCGCTCGTTTCGACGCCTCGATAATTTCCGCGTCTTCGGCATCGGGATGGGCGATTGCGATATTGTCCCGAACGGTCCCAGCGAAAAGCGTGCATTCCTGAGGAAGGTACCCGACCCTTGCCGCCATTTGTCGCGACGTGAATTGCTCGATGTCGGCGTCATCCAGAAGGACCCGCCCTTCAACCGGCGGATAGACGCCGCGTATCAGCTTCAACAACGTGCTTTTACCCGACCCATTCGCGCCGATAATCCCATGCAGGCCGCGCGGCCCGATGACGCCATCGACCGTATCAATCGCCGGCGCCCCGTCCGGCGCGTATTTATAGACCAGCTTTTCGAGTTTAATAACGCCTTGCGGGCGTCCCATGTCGACCGCTTCGTCCTGGCGGTCAGACGGCAGCGAGAACACCTCGCTCAAACGCTTCATCGATTCGCGAAA
>JABJJH010000426.1 GCA_018660965.1 Rhodospirillaceae bacterium
CGGGGACTGGCGCGGTTGATTTCATCAGCCATCAGAAGCTGGCAGAACACGGGTCCCTTCAGAAACCGGAAGGACCGGGCGCCGTCTTCGGATTCTTCCAGCACCTCGGAACCCAAAATGTCCGCCGGCATCAAATCAGGGGTGAATTGAACACGGCCATCGTGCAGTCCAAGGACCCGTCCCAGCGTTTCCACCAACCGCGTCTTGCCAAGACCTGGAACGCCGATCAGAAGCGCATGGCCGCCCGACAGTAACGTTATGAGGCTGAGGTCGACGATATACGCCTGACCGAAGATGACGCGGCCGACGCTTTCGCGCGCGCGCGCCAGAAGAAGACCAAGCTGTTCGATATCCACCAGGAGGTTCGAATCGTCCAACGGCTCAATGGTATCTTTTTCCAATATACCCAACCTTTATCTTCGCAGTGTTGCAAGACCCGGTGCTTATTGTAAGGATGGTGTCGGGACGTATTTCGCGCAACCCTGGAATGACGCAAATCTCGGAAAAATGAACGAAAACGGCCTGACATCGCTCGATCAACTCGCCGCAACCGGCGCTACCGATTTCGATATCCGAATCGCGCGCGACGGCGTGTGGTTTTATCGCGGTACGCCGATCAACCGGATACCGCTCGTGAAACTGTTTTCGACGGTGCTGAGACGCGATAATGACGGCGAATTCTGGTTGCAGACGCCGGTGGAGCGGGGCCGGATAACGGTCGAGGACGCGCCCTTCACGGCGGTGGAGGTAAACGCGAATGGCGCGGGGCGGAATCAAACGGTGGTCTTCCGCACAAACCTTGACGCGTTGGTCACGGTTGACGCCGACCATCCCATTCATGTGACGTTTGACTCGAAAACCGGCGAACCATCCCCATATGTCACAGTACGCGATAATCTCGACGCGCTGATCTTGCGCGCCGTGTTTTATGAGCTTGTTGAACTGGGCGAAGAGCGCGATGGCGGGGACGGCGTCGTTTTAGGCGTTTGGAGCCAGGGCGAATTTTTCCCTTTGGGCGGAATTTAAATTGGCGAAATTTTATTAGGCAGGATTTAAGAGGAGGCGTTTTGGACCGGCACCTTATTTCAACGAGAATCCGAGACGACGAGGCTCGCCGTGCGCGTGGCGAGGTCATGGATCGACCCGCCGCGTTGGGTGGCGATCACGCCTTGAATCCATCCATGCAGCCGCGCAAGGACCTGATTCCAGCGGCGGTCCTTGTGCCATTGGTGGATCGACCGGACGGCATGACGGTGCTTCTGACGCAACGAACCGATCATTTGCATGATCACGCGGGACAGGTCAGCTTTCCCGGCGGTCGGATCGAGCCGGAAGACGCCAGTCATGAAGCTGCGGCGTTGCGGGAAACGGAAGAAGAAGTCGGATTGACCGCCGACCGGGTCGAATTGATTGGGCGATTGGATTTTTATGTCGTGCGGTCGGGATACAGGGTGACGCCGGTGGTCGGGTTCGTGCAGCCGCCTTTCGAGATTAAACCCGACCCGTTCGAAGTCGCGGACGTGTTTGAGGCGCCGTTGTCGTTCTTTCTGGACACGGACAATCACCGTTTGGCGTCCCGAACCGATGATGGCGTTGAACGCACGTATTATGAAATGCCTTATAACGGATATTATATTTGGGGAGCCACGGCGGGAATGTTGGTTAATTTATCTATGGTTTTAAACGTCTCATGACCCGATATCTTTTAACGATCGGATTGCCCTTGGCGGCGCCATTTGTGATTTATTACGTTTGGTGGTTTTTCGCGAAACGAAAGGCGCTGGCGGAGATTGAGGGGCGGAAACCATCGGCGTGGGAGGAACTCCCTTGGGTGTGGCTGGTGATCGCCGGTTGCGGGTTGATGGCGATCACGCTGATTTCGTTGGCGACGATTGGTATCGAAGGCGTGGACCGCGCGTATATTCCGCCCCATTTTGAGGATGGAAAAATTGTGCCAGGTCGTATGGAATAACCGGTGACGCCGTCTCACCTGCAACCGCTTCCCTGGATGACGGCGCCGGAACCGGCAGCGGTGTTTCAAACATTGGAATCCGCAGGGGCGCAAGTACGCTTCGTTGGCGGGTGCGTGCGTGATTCGCTTGTCGGTCGCCCGGTCAACGACGTGGATATCGCGACCGACGCCGAACCGGTGCGCGTGATGGCGTTGATGCAGGCGGCCGGGTTCAAAACCATTCCTCTGGGGGTCGATCATGGCACCGTGATGGTCGTTGTCGATGGCGAATCTTTTGAAATCACGACGCTAAGGCGGGATATCGACACCGATGGCCGGCGCGCCACGGTCGAGTTTACCGATGATTGGGACGCCGACGCCGCGCGCCGGGACCTGACCTTTAACGCTCTGTCGCTCGAGGTGGATGGGACGATCCACGATCCGTTCGACGGCGTGGCTGATTTGCACGCCGGTCGCGTGCGGTTTGTCGGCGACGCGACGACGCGGATCCAGGAAGATTTCCTTCGGCTTCTGAGATATTACCGGTTCTTCGCCCATTACGGTCGTCCACCGTCGGATTCGGACGCCCGCGCCGCGTGCCGGGCGTTGGCGCCGAATGTAGAGCGATTGTCCGGGGAACGCATTCGCGCGGAACTGTTTAAACTTCTGGCGGCGCCGGACCCGGGTCCCGTTCTAGATATGATGCGCGACGATGGCGTGTTGCGCCACGTCATTCAAGTCGAGGGAAATATCGAGCGCGTCGCGCGCCTTGTGGCGGTCGAAGCGAAAATGAATTTGGCCGATCCGGCGCGGCGTCTCTTCGCATTACTGTCGTTGGAATCGGACGAGTTGCGCGCGGCCGCGCGACGGCTGCGGTTGTCGAATGCGGAAAGGGATTTTCTTCTACAATTGAAAGAAAACGCCGGGCGCCTTCGCGTGGATGTGGCGACTGCTAGGCTGCGCCACGCCATATACCGATTGGGGGCGCCCTTGTCGCGGGAACTTGCACTTTTGGGGTGGGCGGATGATGGGGATGAGGCGGGATGGCGCGCGATTCTGGATGTCATCGACGCCTGGACGTCCATCGCCTTGCCGGTGTCGGGCGCGGATGTGTTGACCCTTGGCGTTGAACCCGGCGCAATGGTCGGCGCCCATCTGCGGCGGGTGGAGGAATGGTGGATCGATGGAGATTTCAAGGCGGACCGCGATGCGTGCCTCGCCCATTTGGCGGGTGTCGTGTCGGATGGCTAGTGTGATTTAAATTCGGCGGTGTCCGCGAAAGAATGGTAGGTTTGGTCGCAAGCATTCGCACCGGAGGTTCTGTAAATGTTGATTAGTGATTTTACATTATTCGTTTTCGCCATCGTAATTCTCGCGGCTGTCATGGTGTTCGCGGGGGTCAAGGTTATCCCGCAAGGCACGGAGGCCACCGTAGAACGATTTGGGCGATACACGAAAACACTGGTTCCAGGCCTCCACTTCATCGTGCCGGTCGTCGACCGGATCGGAAGCAAGATGAACATGATGGAACAGGTCATGGACGTTCCGACCCAGGAAATCATCACGCGGGACAATGCGATGGTGGCGGTCGATGGCGTTGTTTTCTTCCAGGTTCTTGATGCGGCGAAAGCCAGCTA
>JABJJH010000196.1 GCA_018660965.1 Rhodospirillaceae bacterium
ACCCGGAAAAAAAATAAATCCCTGTTTTTAAAATCACGAACGGAAACAAACAGTCAATTCATCGGCGCTGCCCACGAGCCCCGGTAACAGGAAACGAAAATGGCCGGTTTTTTCATTTTACTTATAATCTTGTTGATCCTGTTCGCGTTACCCATCGCGCTGTCGCTCGGCATGGTCGGTCTGCTGTCCTATATTGTAGGCGGTCACAATCTGATTAATTTCCACGGTCAGATGACCGACGGGTTGGTCTCGTTTGTTATCCTCGCCGTCCCGCTTTTCATCCTGACGGGGGAAATCCTGGCCTCGGGCGCCGTCGCCAAACGGATGATCGATTTCGCCAGCGCCCTTGTTGGATGGATGGCGGGCGGTTTGGCGCACGCCAACATCGTCACCTCCATGCTTTTCGCGAACGTTTCCGGTTCGGCCGTGGCGGATGCGGCCTCGGTCGGATCGATCCTGATTCCGGAAATGGAAAAACGCGGTTTCTCGAAGGATTTTTCCGTGGTCGTGACGGCCTATTCGGCCTCCATCGGCATCCTGATTCCCCCCAGCATCGGTATGATCCTGTATGCGGTCGTGTCCGACGTTTCCATCGCCCGTCTGTTCGCGGCGGGGTATCTGCCGGGCGTCGGATATGGCGTCTGCCTGATGGCGGTCTCGTATGTCATCGCCAAGAAACGGGCGTATCCCACCCATGAGCCCTTCGCCGTTCGCAATGTCGTTCATCGCTTCAACCGCACCTGGATTGCGCTGCTGATCCCCGCGACCATTATTTTCGGCATTGTCGGCGGCGCCTTCACCCCGACCGAAGCAGCCGCGATCACGACGGCGCTCGCCATTGTCGCCGCGACCCTGGTCTATCGCGGCATGCGCATTCGCGATTTGCCGCGCAGTTTCATCATCGGCGCCCGGCGCGCGGCGAACGTGTTGCTGTTGCTGTCGATCAGTTCGGTGTTTTCCCATTACCTGATCACCGAAGGCATTCCCCAGGCGATGGCGGAAACCATTATGTCCTGGGGCCTGACGTCATGGCAGGTGACCTTCGTGATTATTACCTTCCTGGTGATATCGGGCATCTTTTTGCACGGCGCGCCGATGATCCTGATGCTGGTGCCGATCTTCCTGCCGCTGGTCGATCAAATTGGCATGGACCGGGTGCATTTTGGCCTGCTGTTTATCTTCTGCGTCGTCATTGGGGAACAGACGCCGCCGGTCGCCTCTGTATTGTTGACGACCTGCGGGGTCGCCAACTTTCCGATCACCCGCGCCTGGACGGCGTCGATTCCATTTTTTATCATGCTGCTCTGCTACACGCTGTTGATCGCCTACGTGCCTGCGATTACCCTTTCACTGCCGGATTTGATATTTGGCAAAACATAGTGGTCTGATCGAAATGTTTGGTTCCCAAGAATTTCGTGAATCAGATCATCAACAGATTGCTCCACTAGGATGGCCGCTGGTTTTGAATAACCGGGCGGCCTGCCCCCCCGTATCGAGGATCATGCCATGAGCGTTCAATTCGGCCTCCGGGTTCCCATGGTGGGAACGCCCCAGGACACCGGCGCCTACGCGGCGCGCGTGGAAGCCGCCGGTTTTGACTTTATGTGGATGCCGGACACCCCCATGTTGGCCGGTCAATGGCGCGACGTTTATATCCACCTGACATGCGCCGCACTGGAAACCAGCACGATGCGTCTTGGTCCCGGCGTCACCAATCCGATCACGCGCCACCCCGTCACAACGTCGAGCGCGATTGTCACGCTGGATGAAGTCTCCGGCGGCAGGGCCGACCTTGTTGTCGGCACCGGGTACAGTTCCGCCTACATTGTTGGCCGCAAGGCGGCGACCCTGGCGAATATGCGCGCATCGACGGCGCTGTGGCGCAGTATCTTCAGCGGCGCGCAGACCGATCTCGGCGGTCATGAAATGGCGCTGAACAATCCCTGTCCCCAATTGCCGATTTACCTCGCGGCGAGTGGGCCGAAGGCGCTGCAGCTCGCCGGGGAAGTCGCGGACGGGGTCCTTATCATGGTCGGTTCGGCGCCGGGATGCGTGTCCTGGGCGCTGGAGCAGGTGGAGATCGGCATGGAGCGCGGCGGGCGAAAGCGGGCCGATGTGCGCCGTATGCTCGTGGTCAACGCCTGCGTCGATTCCGACCGGGATCGCGCCATCGACCTGATGCGGCCCTGCGTCGCCAATCTCTGCCGTAACCGCATGTCCGAAACCCTGTTCGCCCGCGCCGGTCTCGACGCGCCAAAACGGCCCGCGGACATGATGGTCGATCCGTATCCGGATTTGAGCCACGCCGCCGATTGGGAGGAAGCGAAACGGGTGTCGGCCTTTGTCCCTGACGAGGCGGTCGAGGCGATGATTCCGCTCGGATCCGGGGCCGAGGTCGCCGCGCACGTTCGCTCGCTTGTCGACCTCGACATTGACGCGATCTGGTTCCGGGACGAGGCGTCCTGGACCCGGCCCGACGCGCTGCTGGAGGGGCTGTCCACGGACGTCCTGCCCCTCCTGCGCGCCTGAACCCAACCGATTACCGCTGCTTCAGGTAACCGAGCATGGTGTCGGCGTCCGAAACTTCGAACGGGTCGGTGGGGCAATTGTCCTCGAACCCGCTCTCGATGAACATTTTCACGATGACGCCGTCCTCGACCAGCATCGAATAGCGCCAACTGCGCATGCCGAAGCCGAGATTCGACTTGTCCACCAGCATACCCATCTTGCGGGTGAATTCGCCGGACCCATCGGGCAGCAGGAACACGTTCTTGGCGTTCTGAGACAGGCCCCATTGATACATCACGAACGCGTCGTTCACCGACAGACAGACGATTTGATCGACGCCTTCGGCCCGGAAGTCGTCGTGCAGTTCCTCGAAGCGCGGCAGGTGGCTTGTCGAACAGGTGGGTGTGAACGCGCCGGGCAGGGAGAACAGGACAACCCGCTTGCCCTTGAAGATTTCGTCGCTTGTCAGGTCTTTCCAGTCGAACGGGTTGGGGCCTTCGATGGCGTCGTCGCGGATGCGGGTCTTGAAGGTAACTTCGGGGATTGTGGTGGTGGTCATAATCTTCTCCGTCAGAGGGGATGGGGTTGTTTCGTAAAGAGAAGATAGGGGGGCGCTAGTAATTTGTGAAACGAGTAATATATGTTATATTAAGTGGCAAAATCGATTAATGAAAAGGCGCGCTCATGGGACCGGAACCGACGCTTCGTCAACTGCGCCATTTCCAGAGTCTGGCCGAGCATCGGCATTTCAGCCGCGCGGCGGCGGCGTGCCTGATTACCCAGTCGTCGTTGAGCGCCAGCATCAAGGAATTGGAAATCCTGCTTGGCGTCACGTTGTTCGAGCGCACCAAGCGGTCCGTCATGATGACCCCGATAGGCCGGGAAATGGTGGCGCTGGCGCGGCAGGTGACGGCGCGGGTCGATGATCTGACGGATTTGGCGCGGGGCGCGGGAGCGCCGCTGTCGGGTGATCTGAACATGGGGGTGATTCCCACCATCGGGCCGTTCCTGCTGCCCCGGGTGTTGCCCGGGCTGCGCGACGCCTATCCCGATTTGCGGCTGTATTTGCGCGAAGAACAAACCGCCTCGCTGTTGCGGCGCTTGGCCGACGGCGATCTGGATTTGGCGTTGATCGCGCTGCCGTACGAGTCGGAACGCGTTGAGACGTTCGCGTTCGCCGACGATCCTTTCCTGGCGGTGTTCCCGCGCGGGCATGCGATGGCGACGTTTGAAACCATGACGCCCGCCCGCATGGATGCCGGCGCCTTGTTGATGTTGGAGGACGGCAATTGTTTGTCGGATCAAATTTTATCCATGGGGAAATTAGCCAACACCGCGAACGCCAACCGATTTCAGGCGACCAGCCTGCATACGCTCGTGCAGATGGTTGATAACGGGCTTGGGGTCACGGTATTGCCTAAAATGGCGGTGGATTCCGGTATCCTGCGCGGGTTGAAACTGGACTTTCGGCCGTTCTCCAGCCCCAGGGCGTCGCGGCGTATCGCCCTCGTCTGGCGCAAGACGTCTCAACGGGGCGATGAGTTCCAACTAATCGGCGAATGTCTGCGCGATGAATTGGGCACGCCGCTGCGCGTATAAGCAACGGCTGGAAAGGCGCTTCGGGTCGGGTTACCCTCCCAGAGTGTATCGGATAACCGAGGGGGAGGGCGGCCATGCGGTTGGATGGCAAGACGATCATCGTGACCGGCGTCGCGTCGGGCATTGGTCAGGTGAGCGCGGTCAAGGCGATGGCGGAAGGCGCGCGGGTCATCGGCGTCGATCAGTCCGGCGACGGCGCCCCAGACGGGGTGGAGTTGATCCTGGGCGATGTGACCGACGAGGCGATGATCGCCCGCGCGGTTGCGGCGGCGTTGTCGGGGGCGGCGGGGCGCATAGAC
>JABJJH010000347.1 GCA_018660965.1 Rhodospirillaceae bacterium
CCACTGACCATGGCGAATTTCAGGGCGATTTCGGCATGTTGTTCAAGGGGCCGTACCATGTCGAAGGGCTGATGCATCTGCCGTTTATCTGGCGCCCGGCGCCGTCGGCTGGGGTGGCGGCGGCGACCATCGACGCGCCGGTCGGGCATGTGGATCTGGCGCCGACGATCTGCGCCGCCGCCGGACTGGCGGTTCCCGACTGGATGCAGGGCGCGCCGCTGCCCATCGATGCGGATTCCGCCAGGGGGCGCGAACGCACCATCACCGAATGGCAGGACGGATTCGCGGGCGCCGACATCACCATGCGCACGCTGTATCGCGACGGCTATATCTGCACCGCCTACGAAAAAACCAACTATTACGATGACGGGGTTGGCGAACTCTACGATCTGTCCGACGACCCGCGGCAATGGCGCAATCTATGGGATGACCCGGCGCGGCGATCGTTGAAATCGGACCTTATCGCCGATCTCTACGATAATCTGCCGGAAGGGCGGGCGGAACCGCTGGAAAAAGTCGCGCAGGTTTAACGGGGTGACGACAAACAATTCACGGCGACCGAAATCCCGACTAATTCGTCATTCCTGCGAAGGCAGGGATCCAGGAACGCTTGAAACCGCGAAATTCACGGCCAATTCTGGATACCCGCCTGCGCGGGTATGACGTTGATAGAACCGGCATTTTTAATATGTTGGGCGGAATTTGGTGAGGCTCACGGGGTCACCTTGATGACCCGGCCTAAATCCTTGGGCGTGGGCAGGGCGGCGTGGGCGTCGCGCACCTGGCGAATCCAGTCCTGCAAATCGTCGGGCATGGGCGCCACCTTGCGCACGGACATGTCGATGTGCAGCGAAATGAATTCGGCGGTGGCGGCCAGATAACCGTCGGTTTCGTGGAACATTTCGAGCCAGAAATGCACCCGCTTGGCGTCGCACTGGATGACCTGGGCGGTGAAGCGGAGCGGGTCGCCCTCCAGCACTTCCTGGCGGTAGGTAATGTGAATGTCGCCGACGAAGGTCGCGGAATTGGTGCGCGCCTTGTATTCGGGGGTCAGTCCCAGATAGTCGGTCAATACGTCGGACGCCTGATCGAAGGCGAGCAGGTAATACGCCAAATTCATGTGGCCGTTATGGTCGATCCATTCCGGCTTGACGACGGCGCCGGGCAAATTGGCGGGTGTTGGAATGGGGGTGGCGCGGATTTCGGATTTGGGAATGTCGAGAAGGGTGGTCACGAAACTACCTGTGCTTGGGAAGGGGGAATTGACGTCGGGGCGGGAACCTACCAAGCGGGATGGTTCGGATCAATTGTCCCGGGTCAATTAGCCAAAATCATGTCGGCGGCTTTTTCCGCGATCATGATGGTGGGCGCGTTGGTGTTGCCGCAGATCACGTTCGGCATGACCGAGGCGTCGACCACGCGCAGGCCTTCCATCCCGTGCACCGCCAGGGTGGGATCGACGACCGCCATGGGATCGACGCCCATCTTGCAGGTGCCCGCCGGGTGCCAGTTGGACGCCCCGGTGCGCCGCGCGAATTCCAGAAAGGCGTCGTCGTCGGCGGCTTCCGGGCCGGGGCCCATTTCGAAGTCGTAATAGGGTTGCAACGCCGGCGCCTCCATCATGCGGCGCGCCATCCACATGCCCGCCACCGTGGTTTTGCGGTCGCCTTCGGTCGCCAGCATGTTGTGCCAGATCGCCGGGTGCGCATGGGGGTCGGTCGATTTCGCATGCACGTGCCCGCGCCCGTCCAGGCGCAACATGGTGACCCCGATGGTGACGCCCGGTTCGCGGTCCAGCTTGCGATCCTCGACGGCTTGATAGGTCGCGGGCAGGATCTGGAATTGCACGTCCGGCGACGCCAGTTCGTCGCGGGTGCGCACGAAGGCGCCAATCGGCAGGGTCGGCAGGGACAACACGCCCTTGCGGCGCACGATATATTTCAGGCCTTCGCCCAGTGCGCGCAGCCCGCGCACGCGGTCGTTGAAGGTCAGCGCGTTCTTGATGCGCCAGCGCATGCGCACGACGAAGTGGTCCTGCAGATTTTCGCCGACGCCGGGCAATTCATGGGTCACGGGCACGCCCAGTTTCGCCAG
>JABJJH010000213.1 GCA_018660965.1 Rhodospirillaceae bacterium
ACGGCGTCGGCGGCGGGATTGCTGGCGCAAGTGGATAGCGCGCCCTATTCGGTGACGAAACACGCGGCGGTGGGCTGCGCCGAATGGTTGGCGATAAAATACGCCGATAAGGGCGTGCGCGTGTCCGTGTTGTGCCCACAGGCGGTCGATACCGCGATGATTCAGACACGACCGAATTCTCCCGGGACAATGTCCGGAGACGTCTTGCCGCCTGACGCGGTGGCGCAGGCGGTGCTCGACGGCGTCCGGGCGGAGAAGTTCCTGATCCTGTCGCACCCGGTTGCCCGTGAATACATGGACCGCAAGCACAATGACATCGACCGTTGGCTGCGCGGCATGGGGCGGCTTCGCCAGAAAGTCATGGGCGACGGTTAGCCATGAACAGCCCATCCGCCGATCCGGTTCCGTCCATTAGCGAAGCCGACGCGACCGGCGATATCGCGCGACTCTACGAAGACATTCGCGCAACCATCGGCGTGCCGGTGGTCAATTTGATCTGGCGTCATCTGGCTGTCTTCCCGGGTGGTCTGGACTGGGCATGGGAATCGTTGAAGCCGCTTTACGCCAGCGGCGCCATCGCTGCGGAGGCGGCGGCGCTGCGCGACGGCGTCGATGTTCCGGTCTTGTCCGGGTTGACCCTGGCGGCCCTTACCGCGCTTGGTCTGTCCCAGGACGATATCGCCCGCATCAATATGATCCTCGGCGCTTATGAGCGCAGCAATGCGATGAATATTATCGCGCTTGGCGCGTTGCTGGCCCGGCTGGACGGCGCTCCGGTCGAACAACTTTCGCCCACCTTGGGGTCGGCGGATGAAAACGCGGTCGACGGCGAGATGCCGCCGCTTCTGACGCTGGATGAAATGGCGCCGCATATTCGCGAACTGGTCGAATCGCTGAACGCGGTTGGCGGTCGAACGGAAATTCTCGCAAGCATGTATCGGCACCTCGCCAATTGGCCGCCGTATCTTGGCGCTATATCGACCTTGATCTCGCCCTATGCGGGGGATGGGCGGCTTGAACCCAAAATCCTGGGCGTCATCGCCGAAGGGCGTCGGCGCGCGGCGGCCTTATCAGGCGATCTTGTTGAACCAGGCCGTGAGTTGGCCCCGGAAATCCGGGACGAAATGCGCGCCGCGCTCGAACTCTTCATCGACGGCCCGATTGGCAAGATGATCACCATCGTGCCGCTGATCAAGCGGGCGATGCCGGATTAATCGCTAAGCCTCCGAACGGCGGAACGGCGATAATTCGCCGAGATATTCGATCTCACCGGCTTCGGCCTGTTTTTCCCGTTCCAGGAAATCGGCGACGGCGGCGCGGAAGCCCTCATCGCGAATCCAGTGGGCGCTGTAGGTTTGGACCGGTAGATAGCCGCGTTGAATCTTATGCGGGCCCTGGGTCCCGGCCTCTACGCGGTCGAGCTTGCGTTCAATGGCCAGGTCGATGGCGCGATAATAGCACGCTTCGAAATGCAAAAATTTCAGCCGGCTGTTGCAGCCCCAGTTGCGACCGAACAGGGCTTCGGAGCCGATCAAATTGAGCGCCCCGCCGATAGCGACTCCGTCTTCCTCGGCGCGGATCAGCGCGACGCGGTCGGCCATGCGGTCGTTCAACAGGTCAAAGAATTCACGAGTAAGATAGGGATATCCCCATTTCCGGTCGTAGGTGCTGACATAGAATTCATGAAATTCGTCCCAGTGGTGGGGTTTGATGTCATCCCCGACCAGCGTGTCGAAGCGAACGCCGAAATCCGCGATGGCTTTTCGCTCCTTGCGGATGTTCTTGCGCTTTCGGCTCGACAAATTAGCCAGAAAATCGTCGAAGCTTTCGTAACCTTCGTTGCGCCAGTGAAATTGATGTCCGTGACGAATAAGGAACCCGGCCGCTTCAAGACGCCCGGCGTCGGCCTCGTGCGGGAAGGTCACGTTTACCGACGACAATTTGTATTGTTTGACCGTCTCGATCATGCCCGCGATCAAGGTGGCGCGGACGGACTCCGCGTCGTCGCCGGGCCGCGCCAGAAGTCGGGGGCCGGTTACCGGTGAAAATGGCGCCGCGACTTGAAGTTTCGGATAATAACGACCGCCCGCGCGTTCATAGGCGTCCGCCCAGCCCCAGTCGAAGACGTATTCGCCCTGGGAGTTATTTTTCAGATACATTGGCACGGCGCCAAGCAGCCGGCCGTCCTCGACGCCTATCGCCAGGTGATGCGGCTTCCAGCCCGTTTCCGCGGTCGCCGATCCGCTGTCTTCAAGGGCGGACAGGAATGCGTAGCTGACAAACGGGTTTTCGTCCCCGGCGCATGCGTCCCAATCGTCTGCGGAAAGTTGGGAAATCCGCTCGACAATGTTGACGCTGACGGTTTTGGGTTCACCGGGGTCCTGGTCAAGCATCCTTCGTCCCTGATCTGCTTCAGTCGCCGAATTCGATGACGGCTTCGACTTCGACCGCCACGTCGAAGGGCAGGCCGCCGGCGCCGACCGCCGAACGGGCGTGTTTCCCTTTGTCGCCGAATACTTCGACCATCAAATCAGAGGCGCCGTTGATGACCGTTGGTTGATTGGTGAAGCCAGGCGCGCCATTCACGAAGCCAACCAGCTTGACGATCTGGGTGACCCTGTCGAGATCGCCCAACGCCGCCTTCGCCTGGGCCATGATGTTCAACCCGCAGGTTCGCGCCGCCAGCACGGCTTCATCAACGTCAATGTCGCCGCCAACCTTGCCGATGAATTTCAATTCGCCGTTCCAGACCGGAACCTGTCCGGATACCCAGATTTGGTTGCCGCTAATCACGTAGGGGACATAATTCGCCGCCGGCGTCGCCGCCTTTGGCAATTCAACGCCCAATTCCTTTAATCGCGCCTCGATCTGGCCCGCCATCGTCTTCTCCCTCAGAATAAATTATGTCGCATTCTAGTGTCCTGATCGAGAAATTCATAACATTGAATTTCTCGTGAATCAGCACACCAACTTATTGAAACTAGTGTGGTTCAGATCCTGCATTTCGTCCCATATAATGGGGCGAACTTCAGAACCATCACACTATCGGTTGCGCGCGGCTCGATCCATGATATCGATTCGGAATTTCAGCACGCACGGCTCTGATATTTAGGCGCTGACATTGGAAGAGGTGAGGCGGCCCTGGATTTTTCGGCCCGTTGCACGATCCGTTGATGAAGCGCGCGGTAGGCGTCCTGGATATGCTCGTCGAACAAGGGGTCGGGGTGCAGTGCGCATGCGGCCTCGATAATTTTCCAATCGTTGTCCGTCAAGGTTTCGGTTGCTGGAGCAAATAACGTCGATTCCTCGTTTCCCATATGGGCGCGGTAAAAGGCGGTGAATTTCCGGCCATATTCGACGACGGCTTGGTTTACCGAATCCGGTTCGGCGATCGCGACGGAAATCAGGTCGGAGAATTGCTTTGTCATCGTTGCGATCTCGGCATGCTCGTTGGACAACGAGGCGAGAGTCGCGGCGTGTGAGGGGCCTTGGAGGATCAACCGGTTGGCGACGGCTTCCTCATTGGGGTGGTGGTAATGTTCCGGATAGTCCACGCAATATTCAAGAATGCACGTCAGTGTTTCGAAATCCGGTCTATTGCCCGCGCTGTAAACTCTGATTTCCTGATCCAGGACATCAAGAAGAACCGACATATTCCGGTGATCGGTTAGCAAATTCTCCATGATGTGGGTCACGCAACGCTCCGTTTGGATATTTGTTCCGGCAAAGGGCTCGTTCAACGCGCCTCCCTTGTCTTGAATATAGGGATATCGATGCGAAATTGTAAGCAAGGATAAATTTGAGTCGAAGGTTTGGCGAGACGCGAAGGTCGAATTTGCCGCATTTGGAAAGGATAGGGTGAATATTTGGGCAAATTTTTGTTCCTTTTCTGGGGCTTGACTCTATAACGGAGGAACGAAGTCATCGTCGAAACAGGTTCAAAGTCAAAAATATGACAGTACTGGTAACAGGCGCAGCAGGATTTATCGGGTACCATGTTTCCGAGGCGCTATTAGCGCGCGGGGAAAGGGTGATCGGAGTCGATGTCCTCAACGATTATTACGATGTGAATTTGAAAAAAAACCGCCGGGACCGTCTCCTGGCGCATTCAGATTTTGAATTTGTCCAGGAGGACATTGGAAACCGCGACGCGATGTTCGCGCTCGCCGCCGCAAACACGGATATTACCACGATTATCCATTTGGCGGCGCAGGCGGGTGTTCGCTATTCCCTGGAGAATCCTTTCGCCTATATCGAATCCAATGTAATCGGCCATCTTGTCATGCTGGAGATGTGCCGACACATGGAGGGCCTAGAGCATTTCGTGTACGCCAGTTCATCTTCGGTATACGGCGGCAACACTAAATTACCGTTCTCGGTCGACGATCCTACCGATACCCCTATTTCTATTTACGCCGCGACGAAGAAAGCCGACGAACTGATGAGCCACAGTTACAGCCATCTGTTTGGAATTCCGGCGACGGGTCTGCGATTCTTCACTGTCTATGGTCCGTGGGGTCGACCGGACATGGCGGCCTATATTTTCCTGAGCGCTATTATCGACAATAAACCGATTCCTGTGTTCAACAATGGCGACATGATGCGGGACTTCACCTATATCGATGATATTGTTAAAGGAATTTTAGCCGTGGCGGGCGGCCCGCCTTCGGGAGAGAATGGCGCGCCGCATCGCGTTTATAATATTGGAAATAACAACTCCGAACCGTTGATGCGATTCATTGGGTTGATTGAAGACGCGGCGGGGATCAAGGCGGAGATCGATTTTCAACCGATGCAGCCGGGCGATGTCAGGGCGACCTACGCTGATATTTCAGCTATTCAGAATGATTTTGGTTTCGAGCCATCGACGCCGATTGACCAAGGTATTCCAAATTTCGTCGAATGGTACCGCGAGTATCATGGAATTGGTCGAAATTAAGCGATACCTGCTAGGCGGTGTTGGCGTAAATAGCGAAATATCAAGTTTGGAAATTTTGTCATGGATGAACCTTTAAGAATCGCCGTTATTGGCCTTGGCTATGTCGGTTTGCCCTTGGCCGTTGCGCTTGCGAAATACCAGACCGTGACAGGATTCGATGTCGACGCCGCCCGCGTCGATGAATTGCGCTCTGGCCATGATCGAACCAATGAAATTTCGCGAGACGGCCTGGCGGCGTCCGACTTAACGATCACGAGCGAAGCGGAAGAGGTTCGCGGGTTTGATGTGTATATCGTTGCGGTGCCGACTCCGGTCGATGAACAACGCGATCCCGACCTATCCGCGATCACGGCGGCGTCCACGTTGGTGGGCCGCATGCTGGCGCCGGGCGCGATCATTGCGTTTGAAAGCACGGTTTATCCAGGCGTCACCGAAGATGTTTGCGGACCCGCGCTGGAGGCCGCGTCGGGACTTCGGTGCGGGGTGGATTTTCATCTTGGTTATTCGCCGGAGCGCATCAACCCAGGCGACAAAGTCCATACGGTGGATAAAATCACCAAGATTGTCGCGGGTCAGACGCCGGAGGTCGCTCGAACGCTGTCGAAAATTTACGGATCCATGAACAATGGCGATATCTTCATCGCTAAAAGCATTCGCGCCGCCGAAGCCGCCAAGGTGATCGAGAATTCACAACGGGATATCAATATCGCGTTCATCAATGAAGTGGCGATGATCTTCGACCGGATGGGTATATCCGTGCAGGACGTGTTGGAGGCGGCGGGTACGAAATGGAATTTTCTGAACTTCTCGCCGGGCCTCGTGGGGGGACACTGCATCGGCGTGGATCCCTTCTATCTGGCGCATGCGTCGAAAACACATGGTCACGATCCGGAAATCATCCTGGCCGGGCGCCGCATCAATGACGGTATGTGTCAGTATGTCGTGGACCGGGTGCATGGCTTTCTGGATGGTCCCTCCGACGTCCTCGTCATGGGGCTGACATTCAAGGAAAACGTCCCTGACCTTCGGAATTCGCAGGTCGGCCATATTGTCGAAGGTTTGAACGCCTTGGGGCATCGGGTCAGCGTACACGACGCCATGGCTGATGCGGCGGAAGCCGAGCGGTATTATGGCGTTAATTTATTGGAAAGTCTTTCCGGCGAATATGATTGTGTGATTGGCGCTGTCGCGCACGACCAGTACACGAAGCTTTCACCGGCGTCGCTTGTCCGATCAGGTGGCTTGGTGGCTGATTTGAAGGCGATTTGGCCCGACGTCGCCGATCTTGAAACGCATCGGTATTGGTCGTTGTAAACAGAGAATGGTGATAGGGCGTGGCGGTATTGCGTCATACGATCAGTTCCCTTGATTTGACGAGAATTGCGTTGTTGGCGGCGGGTTTTTTATCGCTCGCTGTAGCTGCTGGGGTATTTTGGGCCAGCCCTTTTACGAGCCGCGCGGATGATGTTCTGGCCGCCGTCGTCGGTCTGTCGGGGGCATTGCTGATTGGCGCAACGATGTTGCGGGTTGTTGCGCGGCAGGTGGTGCTTCTGTCGGCGATGGCGGCGGTCGTTGCGATTTTGGCGACCGAGGGTTATCTCCGTTACGCTACAATGCAGGCCCATTCGACCAACGTCGGCGCCCGACCGGACGCACGAGACGCCTTGTTGGACATGCGCGGACGCGGTGATCGCGCTTATGTTTCCTTGCTTCACGACGACATAACAAGAGCCGATTCAAGTGGCGAGCGGCGCTCGATCCTGCAAGTGGGCGGCGCGCCCGTATTGCCGATGGGCGGCGTCGCGTTGGCGACAACGGTGCTGTGCAACGAAACCGGCGCGTGGGTAACCTATCGATCAGACCAATTCGGGTTCCGGAATCCGGTGAAAATTTGGAACGGCGCCATTGAAATCGCGGCGGTCGGCGACAGCTTTACGCAAGGAAATTGCGTGCCGGATGGCCGCCATTTCGTCGATTTACTGCGTCGTGACGATTCGCGATTGTTGAATTTGGGACAGAGAGGCGACGGCCCCCTGGGCGGTTTGGCGACAATTCGTGAATTCGCCGCGCCAAAAACGCCCGCCCTGGTGGTTTGGTTCTATTTCGAAGGCAATGACATGCCAGGGGATTTTCTTCGTGAACTTCGCACGCCGTTGCTCCGAAATTATCTGGACCCGGCGTTTGGTCAACGATTGATGGCGCGTTCCGATCAGGTGTCGGCGGCGTTCGCCGCCTATATCGACGCACGGTTGGCGCAACCGGGTCGGTCCCTTGGATTGAAAACAGCATCGCGGTCGCCCTGGTGGCGCGACGTCAAGGGGCTGGTTTCGCTCTATCGGTTGCGCAGCGCTTTCGGCTTCGCCGATTACCCCGACAACGGGGACAACGGGATTGTCGGTTCCTATGCGCAGGTGATTCAAAGCGCAAAGGAGACAATCGCCGGGTGGAACGGACAACTGGCGCTGGTGTATTTACCGACGCGCCGCCGGTTCGTCTCGCCCGGGGCCCGGCGAATTCTGGACCGGTATCGCGCGGCGGTTCTTAAAACCGCGATGACGCACGATATTCCAATTCTGGACATGACTGAATTTTTCACGGCCCATAACGATCCGGTCGCCTTGTTTAACGAACACTACAACGAAGTTGGCCACCAGCTTGTGGCCGACAAAACAAATTCGTTCATTCAAGCGTTGCGTCGGTGACAATGTAACGGGCGCGCTCGCTTGAAACAGCCTATAATCGTGGTGCTGTTGCATTTTGAAATAATTAGTGAATTTGCGGCTCGGATCAAAATATGGCAAGTAAGATTCCGGTTACGGACTCTTTTTCAAAATAGGATGGAACACCGCGATGCCGACTGACTCCATTGCCGCGCTTATTCTCGCCGCCGGTAAAGGCACCCGGATGAAATCATCCTTGCCGAAGGTTTTGCACAAGGTGGCGGAACGAACCTTGCTGGGGCATGTCATTGGCGCGGCGGGGTCGCTGAATTGCGACCGGGTCGTGGTCGGCGTGGGGCCGGGCATGGACAATGTGGCGGTCGAGGCGGCCCCCCACGCCACCGTGACGCAGACCACGCAAAAGGGAACGGGCGACGCGGTTAAACCCGCTCGTGAGGCCCTTGCCGGTCTTGGTTCAGGG
>JABJJH010000351.1 GCA_018660965.1 Rhodospirillaceae bacterium
ATGCGGTAGGCGTGGCGGCCAATGCACAGCGACTTGCGCCCGGTGACGGGGTGCGTTCGAACCAGGGGGCGAAGCGGCGCGCCCTTTGTGTGGTAGCCGTATCCTGATCCGGTTTTGAAGGTGTAGCCAATTTTGGCCTGGCTCGCGTAGAGCGAATGATAGGCGGAAAGATCCTTGATGCGCTCCTTCGTGTCGTCGTCAAGCGCGTCATAGGCGGCGCACATGTCCGCCAGTTCCGTTTCGCCGCCGGATGGCGGGACGACCTTGGCGGAAAGCACACCCGCCTTGGCGGCGAGCGGCATATAGGTGCTGTCGATGTGCCAGCCTTCGTTGCCGCGCAGTGATTTGAAGCGTTCCTCGTCCGGCTTCAAGACGGAGCCGTCTGGTTTTTCGTTGCTGATCGGCACGGCCTTGGCCTTTGGGTCCGCGCGGAGCAACTCTATATCGCCGAAGCGGTTGGAAAAAATCACCTGGTCGTCGGCGCTCAAATTTTGAGCGGGAAACACGAGCGCCGCATATTCGTGAAAGGCGTCCTCGACGCATTTCCATGTGGCGCCGTCCATCGTGGCGAGGTCGATATTTGTGATTGTGGCGCCGAACGAGGCGTCGATGGGGGTGATGGTCGGTTTCATGAGCCGCTCCTCCATGCAAGTCGTGCAAACGCTGTTCGTAACGATTTGTTGTTTACAGTATGGGCAAGGTTTGGCGCTGAAGGCAAGCTTGCGATAGCGTCAGGCGTCGTCTTCCCGCGCGATCAGTTTGGTTTCGGCCAATGTGGCGAAATAGGCGGCGCCGTGCGCCAGCACCGTGTCGTTGAAATCGTAGCCGGGGTTGTGGACCTGACAAAACCCATCCTCCGCGCCGTTGCCAATATTGATATAGGCGCCGGGGCGGACGTTCAGCATGTAGGAAAAATCCTCCGAACCCATGATGCGTTCGCGGTTGCGGTTGATGTTGGCCTCGCCGACCAAACGCGCGGCGCAATCGGCGGCGAACGACGTTTGTTCAGGGTCGTTGACGGTCGGCAGAAACTCGACCCGGAATTCCATTTCGGCCTTGGCGCCCATGGACGCGGCGATTCCCTCCGCGGTGCGGCGCATGTTGGTTTCGATCATGTCCATGATGTTCTGGTCGAAGGCGCGGGTCGTGCCCATGATATGGGCTTCGCCGGGGATGACGTTATAGGCGTCGCCCGCATGGAACTGGGTGAATGATATCACCGCCGTTTGTTGCGGCGGCACGTTGCGCGACACGATGGTCTGACAGGCGTTGATGATTTGCGCGCCGACCACCACCGGGTCGACGCCGGATTCCGGGCGCGCGCCATGGGCGCCGTTGCCGGTGACCTTGATGTCGAACAGCGCGCCGCCCGCCATCATCGCGCCGGGACGAATGGCGAATTCCCCGGCGGGCAGGCCGGGGCTGTTGTGCATTCCGAAGATCGTGTCGCAGGGGAACTGGTCGAACAAGCCGTCGGCGATCATCGCCTTGGCGCCGCCGATGGCCTCTTCGGCCGGTTGAAATATGAAATGGACGCAGCCTTCGAAATTTCGCGTTTCCGACAGATAGCGCGCCGCGCCCAGCAGCATTGTCGTATGACCGTCATGACCACAGGCGTGCATCTTGCCGTCATGGGTGGAACGATGTGCGAAAGTATTGCCTTCCAGAATGGGCAGGGCGTCCAGATCCGCACGCAGTCCGATGGAGCGCGGGTCATTGCCGACCCGCAACGTGCCGACAACACCGGTCTTGCCCAATCCGCGATGAACTTCGATTCCCCATCCGGCGAGCTTGTTCGCGACGATGTCACCGGTTCGGTTCTCCTCGAATCCCAGTTCCGGATGGGCGTGAATATCCCGGCGGATTTCCGTCAGATCGTCATGAAAATCGCTGATGGCCTCGAAGATCGGGCCGGTCGCGGGTGGCGGGGCGGATTTGGGCATAATGTTCACCTGGACGTGAGATAGAGGAATCAGGAGGCTGCTAAGGCGACGCCTTGCCGGTGACCGGTGTTGTAGCGATTGGCGAATTCCGGGGCCAGATCGCGGGCCTCGCCGGGGCGCCGGTTGACCCACAAGCGCAGCAACAACCGGCGGCGCTCGGCTTCCGGCCAATCCTCGAACGCCGTGCGCGAATGCAGCACCATGTGGTTGTTGAGAATTTGCAAATCGCCGGGCTGCATGACCATGTCGTGGCGGACCGCAGGGTCGATCGCCAATTGGGCGATCAACTCCACCGCACCGCGCTCGGTCTCGCTCAACGGTTTTTTCATTTTATCGGCGGCGGTTAAAATGGCGCGGCTGTTGTATCGGCAACTCAGCCGGTCGTCGAAATAGCTGTAGAGCGGCACCCGGTTGCGCGTGACTTCGTTCGGGTCGCTGGTCGTCCCTTCGCCGCGGATGTCGTAGTGGAAACCGTCATACAACACGTCGAGGTAGTCGGGATGCGCCGCCAGTATTTCGTTGTAGATGGTCAAGGCGCTGGCGATCATCGTTGCGCCGCCTGTCTTGGCCTGACGCATGCATAACAAGCCGACGAGGTCGGCTGAATCGTTGTGCGGATGCAATTTCGCGCTGGTGGTGTAGCCGCGCGCGTTGAAGGAATGATAATCGACGCCAATATCCTCGACCCGGCCGATCAAATCGCCCTTGGCGTTCTGCGAAATCATGTCGCCCAGATAGACCGCCATGCCCCAATATAAACGGTACATCGCCGCTTCATCATACCGGTCGATGGGCAAACCGCGCAGCAGGATGAAGCCGCGCCCGTTCTCCAGCTCGTCGAGGATGTCCCCAAGCCGGGCGCCGAAGGTCGGCAGTGGAAATTCCTCGCGGCTGAAGGCGCGGGCCTCCAGGCCTTTCTCGGTCACCAGGGCGAGCGCCGCGTCAAGTTCCGCAAGGTCAGAGTCATTGAGCGTGTAAATCCAGGAATCATCGCTGTCGAAGTCGGACCCGCGCCACGCGGATCGATCTTGAACAGGGCCATTGTGACGTGGGTGCATGGCGTAAATCCTCTTCATTGGGCAAATTTAACGCGAGCCTAGCGGATTGAGGTTGGTTTCGAAAGTCTCCGCGCCTTAGGATGCTGGTGTATTGGATTCACAACAAAGGAGGCCTCGACGATGGAACCGATCCGTTATGTCGATGCTCTGAATGACAAGTACGGCGCCATGGGCTTTCCGCCCTATCGCTGGAGCGAAAATGACGATGCGCCGTGGACGCCGCTGGCCAAGCCGTTATCGGACTGCACTGTCGCCCTGCTGGTCAGCGGCGGGATATCGCATTGCGCCGCGGCGCCGTTCGACCCGGACGCACGCAACGACCATCGCGTAGACGCCATCGACCCGGGCGAAGCGACCGATCAGTACCAGATTCACGACAGCTATTACGATCATGCCGACGCGGACCGCGATCTGAATTGCATCTTTCCCGTGGACCGACTGCGGGAATTGGCCGACGCCGGGGAAATCGGCGCCGTCGCGAAGCGGCATTGGAGCGGCTTCATGGGCCGGACCTATAACCGCAGCAAGGTCAGGGACGAATCCGCACCCGCTTTGGTCGAGGAATTGAAGGCGGACGGCGTCGACCTGCTTGTCGCCATACCGGCTTGACCGCTCGATCACCAGACCGTGGGTCTGGTCGCGCGA